>NZ_JBVVQE010000005.1:0-166860 GCF_055811435.1 Mesorhizobium sp. WSM4837 | reverse complement strand
GACTGGCGAAAACTGGCGCGACAGCCAATCTCCCCCCTCGTGGGGGAGATGTCCGGCAGGACAGAGGGGGGCGCGACAGAACGCGGACTTTGCAGATTGGCTGCTTTTTTTCTCGCCGCACTGACTGCATTCCTGCTCGCCACTCCCGCCTCCGCCACAAAACTCGACACCCAGTTCCGTGCCTGGCTCAACAACGACCTCTGGCCCGAGGCCAACGCCAAGGGCATCTTGAGAAAAACCTTCGACGCCGCCTTCGATGGCATCAAACCGAACCTCAAACTGCCCGACCTGGTGATGCCGGGCAAAAAGGCGACGACGCCGCAAAAGCAGCATCAGGCGGAGTTCGGTTCGCCCGGCGCCTATTTCGCCGAAAAGACGGTTCGCGCCGTGACCGCTGGTGGGCGCACCCGCAAGGCGGCCAATGCCAGGACCATTGCTGCGATCGAGAAGCGCTACGGCGTGCCGGGCGAGGTGCTGCTGGCGATCTGGGGCCGCGAGAGCGGCTTTGGCGCGGCGAAGATGCCCTACGACGCTTTCGAAGTGCTGGGGACCAAGGCGTTCATGGCGACCAGGAGGGACTTCTTCCGCACCGAGCTTATGGCAGCGCTCGAGATCGTCGAGCGCGGGCTGGCCCCGGTCGGCGCGATGAAATCGTCATGGGCCGGCGCACTCGGCCAGCCGCAGTTCATGCCGAGTTCGTTCCTCAAACATGCCGTCGACTTCGATGGCGACGGTCGGGTCGACATTTGGAACTCGGTGCCGGACACGCTGGCCTCGATCGCCAACTACCTCGTCCATTATGGCTGGGTGAAGGGCCGCGGCTGGGGTTTTGAGGTGACGGTGCCGGAAGCGGTCTCCTGTTCGCTCGAAGGCCCGGACCAGGGCAAGCGGATTTCCGAGTGGGCTGATCTGGGCATCAAGCGCATCGCGGCAAGACCGGTCCCGGCGCGCGAATTGAAGGCCGAAGGCTTTCTTCTGATGCCGGCCGGGCGCAGCGGTCCGGCCTTCATCGTCACGCCCAATTTCTACGTCCTGAAGCAATACAACACCAGCGATCTCTACGCGCTGTTCATCGGCCACGGTGCTGACCGTATCGCCAATGGCGACAGCAATTTTTCTGGGCGCTGGGGTGCTGTCGGCGGGCTCCACAGGTCCGACATCGCCACCTTGCAGCGGGCGCTGGAGGCCGAGGGCTACGACGTCGGCAGCGCCGACGGCCTGCCCGGTTTCAAGACGCGCCGGTCGATCGGCAAATGGCAGGCAAGGAACGGTCGCGCCGCCACCTGTTTTCCCGACGCCGACCTGGTCACCGCGTTGAAATAGGGCGACTGCGGGTGCCGATTCCGGCGGCGGCGGCTGGCTGATCCTGGCCCAACAAACAGCTTTGCAAATGCTCGTTGCCGCGCCTGAAACCGCCGGATATGGTGAGGCGGAACTGGATAAAAATCACCAGGACGACCGGTTCAGGGTCACCGTTCGATTAGAGCGCCGCGCGTCCGTTGGACGCGCAAAGGACGCTCTAAGACTTTGAACTACACATCGTGCTTTCCGAAAATCGATTCCGATTTTCAGGCCGATGTGTCAAGTGAATGCCAAACCCTGAGCCGGGAACTCAGGTCAACAAAAACAGGGAACAGTCAAAAATGATGATGGAAAAGTTTGCTCTACGCTCCCGCGTCCTGCTCGCCGGCGCAGCCATGTCCGCGCTGCTTCTGGCCGGTGCTCCTGCCCTTGCTGTCACGCCGGCCGACACGCTGGTTGAGGGTTTCGCCATCGACGACATCATCTCGATGGATCCGGGCGAGGCGTTCGAGCTGTCGACCGCAGAGGTCACCGGCAACACCTACGATCTTCTTGTCCGCCTCGACTTGAGCGACACCTCCAAGGTCAAGGGCGATCTCGCCGAAAGCTGGACTGTCTCCGACGACGGCCTGACCTACACTTTCAAGCTCAAGCCCGGCCTGAAATTTGCATCGGGCAATCCGATCACCGCGGCTGATGTCGCCTATTCGTTCGAGCGCGCCATCAAGCTCGACAAGAGCCCGGCCTTCATCATCGGCCAGTTCGGCATCAATGGCGACAACGTCACCGAGAAGGCCAAGGCCGTCGATGACACGACGTTCCAGTTCACGGTCGACAAGGCCTATGCGCCGAGCTTCGTCCTGAACTGCCTGTCGGCAACGGTCGCGTCGGTCGTCGACGCCAAGCTGGTCAAGGAACATGCTGCCGCGGTGACGCCCAGCGCCGACTACAAATACGACAACGACTTCGGCAACGCCTGGCTGAAGACCGGCTATGCCGGCTCCGGCGCCTTCAAGCTGCGCGAATGGCGGGCCAACGAGGTCGTCGTCATGGAGCGCAACGACAATTACCACGGCGAAAAGGCCAAGCTCGCCCGCGTCATCTATCGCAACATGAAGGAAAGCTCGGGCCAGCGCCTGGCGCTGGAGGCCGGCGACATCGACGTTGCCCGCAATCTCGAGCCGAACGATCTCGACGCCATCGCCAAGAACGCCGATCTCACCACCACCAGCGCGCCGAAGGGCACGGTCTTCTACATCAGCCTCAATCAGAAGAACCCGAACCTCGCCAAGCCGGAGGTTCGCCAGGCCTTCAAATATCTCGTCGACTATGATGCCTTGAGCTCGACCATCCTCAAGGGCATCGGCGAGATCCACCAGACATTCCTGCCAAAAGGCGTGCTTGGCGAGCTGGACGAAAATCCGTTCAAATTCGACCTCGCCAAGGCCAAGGAACTGCTCGCCAAGGCCGGCTTGGCCGACGGCTTCAGCGTCACCATGGACGTACGCAACACCCAGCCGGTGACCGGCATGGCGGAATCGTTCCAGCAGACGCTCGGCCAGGCCGGCGTCAAGCTGGAGATCATTCCCGGCGACGGCAAACAGACGCTGACCAAGTACCGCGCCCGCAATCACGACATCTATATCGGCCAGTGGGGCCAGGATTATTTCGATCCGAACTCCAACGCCCAGACCTTCGCCAGCAACCCTGACAATTCGGATGAAGGCAAGACCAAGACCTTGGCCTGGCGCAACGCCTGGGATATTCCGGACTTGACCAAGCAGACGGAAGCGGCCCTGCTCGAGAAGGATCCGGCCAAGCGCGCCGCAATGTACCAGGATCTGCAGAGGAAGATTCTCGAAACCAGTCCTTTCATCATCGTTCACCAGCAGCTGGAAGTCGCCGGCCTGCGCAAGAACCTCAAGGGTTTTGCGCTCGGCCCGAGCTTCGACACCAATTTCGTCAGCCAGATCTCCAAGGAATGACGCTGGCGGACGCGCCGCATGAGTACTGTTGAAAGCGAAGCGACGGCAGGGCGCGGCAGCGCCCGCGCTGTCGCTGTCGCGTCGTCGATCGCCCGTTTCCTGGTCATCGCGATAACCACCTATCTCGGTCTTCTCGCGGTGACCTTCTTCATCGGCCGGGTCATCCCAATCGACCCGGTGCTGGCGGTGCTCGGCGACCGGGCGCCGGCCAATGTCGTCGAGCGCACCCGCCGCGAGATGGGTCTCGACCTGCCGCTGATCGAGCAGTTCTACATCTATGTGAAGAATGCCCTGAACGGCAATTTCGGCACCTCGGTGCTGACCACCAATCCTGTGATGACCGACATCCGCCGCGCCTTTCCGGCGACGATCGAGCTGGCGACGCTGGGAACGCTGATCGGTGCTTTGCTTGGCGTGCCGCTCGGCGTGCTGGCCGCGGTCCGGCGCGGCAGCATCATCGACCAGATCGTGCGGATCATCGGCCTGGTCGGCTACTCCGTGCCGATCTTCTGGCTGGGACTGCTGGCGCTCGTGCTGTTCTACGCCAAGCTGCAATGGGTGGCTTTTCCCGGCCGCCTCGATATCGTCTACGAATATACCTTCACGCCGATCACCGGCTTCTATCTCCTGGATGCGCTGTGGCAGCGGCAGTGGGATGTGTTTCGCGACGCCTTCCGCCACATCATCCTGCCGGCCTCGCTGCTTGGCTATTTCTCGCTCGCCTACATCAGCCGGATGACGCGATCGTTCATGCTGAACGAGCTTGCCCAGGAATATATCGTCGCGGCGCGCGCCAAGGGCCTGTCGGAAACACGCATCATCTGGGGCCACGCGCTGCGGAACGCCGCGGTGCCGATGGTCACGGTGATCGCGCTTTCCTATGCCGGCCTGCTCGAAGGCTCGGTGCTGACCGAGACCGTTTTTTCATGGCCGGGCATCGGCCTCTACATCACCAATTCCCTGCAGAACGCCGACATGAACGCGGTGCTCGGCGGCACCATCATCATCGGCTCGGTGTTCATCGGCATCAATCTCCTGTCCGACCTGCTCTACCGGGTGCTCGACCCAAGGACCAAGGTACGATGAGCGCTGAAGCAATCCAGAGCCGCCGCGACTGGCTGCTCAGCGAGCGGCCGGCGTCGCGCATGCAGGCCAGGCTCGGCCGCGCCTATGTCGCGTGGCGGCGCTTTTCAGCCAACCGGCTGGCGTTTCTCGGCCTGCTCATCATCATCGCTTTGCTGGTGGTCGCCGCCTTTGCCGATGTGCTGGCGCCCTATTCGCCGACATTCGGCGACCTCAAGGGCTCGCGGCTGCTGGCGCCAAGTGCCGAGCACTGGTTCGGCACTGACGACCTCGGCCGCGACATCCTTTCGCGCGTCATCTTCGGCTCGCGATGGACGCTTTACGTCGTCATTCTCGTCGCAGTCATCGCCGCTCCTATCGGCCTGCTGGTCGGCACCGTCGCCGGTTATGCCGGCGGCTGGATCGATGCGATCCTGATGCGTATCACCGACATCTTTCTCGCCTTTCCGAAGCTGATCCTGGCGCTGGCCTTCGTCGCCGCACTCGGCCCCGGCATCGAGAATGCGGTGCTCGCCATCGCCATCACCTCATGGCCGCCCTACGCCCGTATTGCGCGTGCCGAAACGCTCACCGTGCGCAATTCGGATTACATCAAGGCGGTGCAATTGATGGGCGCCTCGCCGTTCCGCATCGTGCTGCGCCACATCATGCCGCTCTGCATCTCCTCGCTGATCGTCAGGGTGACGCTCGACATGGCCGGCATCATCCTGACCGCCGCCGGTCTCGGCTTCCTCGGCCTCGGCGCGCAACCGCCGCTGCCGGAATGGGGCGCGATGATCGCGTCGGGCCGCCGCTTCGTGCTCGACCAATGGTGGGTGGCCGGCGCACCGGGCTTTGCCATCCTCATCGTCAGCCTCGGCTTCAACCTGCTCGGCGACGGCCTGCGTGACGCGCTCGACCCGCGCAGTGGTGACCAATGAGCACGCTTCTCGAGGTCGACGATCTGCGCGTCACCTTCCCGACGCGCACCGGCCGGATCGAGGCGGTGCGCGGCGTTTCCTTCTCGCTCGGCCGCGAACGGCTCGGCATCGTCGGCGAGAGCGGTTCCGGCAAGTCGCAGACCGGCCGCGCCATCATGGGCCTGACCCCGCCGCAGGCCGAGGTCACGGCCAGGAAACTTGCCTTCGACGGCATCGACCTGCTCGCCGCCTCGCCCCGCGACCGCCGGGCGCTGCGCGGCAAGCGCATCGCCATGATCCTCCAGGATCCAAAATACTCGCTCGACCCGGTGATGAGCATCGGCCGCCAGATCGTCGAGACGCTGCGCACGCATGAGAAGGTCGGCAAGGCGGAAGCCCGCGACCGGGCGCTCGCCATGCTGGAGGCGGTGCAGATCCGTGACCCCGCCCGTGTCTTCGACCTGCATCCCCACGAGGTGTCGGGCGGCATGGGCCAGCGCGCCATGATCGCCATGATGCTGATCGCCGGGCCGGAGATGATGATCGCCGACGAGCCGACCTCGGCGCTCGACGTCACCGTGCAGCTCGACGTACTCGGCATCCTCGACAGGCTGGTCAGCGAGCGCGGCATGGGCCTGATCTTCATCTCGCACGATCTGCGCCTGGTCTCGTCCTTCTGCGACCGGGTGATCGTCATGTATGCCGGCAAGGTGGTCGAGCAGCTCAAGGCGTCGGAGCTCGGCCGCGCCCAGCATCCCTATACGCGCGGCCTGCTCAACTGCATGCCCAAGATCGGCGCCGACCGCCACCCGCTGCCGGTGCTCGACCGCAAGCCGGAGTGGGCGGCATGACGGCAGCACTTTCTGTCGACAGGCTGGAGGTGGTCTTCGACCGCTTTCGCGCGCTGAAGGGTGTCAGCCTCGAGGTGCAATCCGGCGAATCCTTCGGCCTGGTCGGCGAATCCGGCTCCGGCAAATCGACGCTGCTGCGCGCGATTGCCGGCCTCGCGCCGGCCGCTTCGGGCAGCATCACCGTCAACGGGAAAAAACTCGGTGCGCGCCGCGACAAGGCGTTCTATCGCGAGGTGCAGATGGTCTTCCAGGACCCCTACGGCTCGCTGCATCCGCGCCAGACCGTCGACCGACTGCTGCAGGAGCCGCTCGCCATCCACGGCTTTGCCGATGGCGAGAAACGCATCCAGCGGGCGCTCGACGAGGTCGGGCTCGGCACCGGCTTCCGCTTCCGCTATTCGCATCAATTGTCGGGTGGCCAGCGCCAGCGGGTGGCGATTGCGCGGGCGCTCATCCTCGAACCGGCGATACTGCTGCTCGACGAGCCGACCTCGGCGCTCGACGCTTCCGTGCAGGCGGAGGTGCTCAACCTGTTGGAAGACATCCGGCGGCGGCGCAAGCTGACCTTCCTGATGGTCAGCCACGACCTCGCCATCATCACCCATATGTGCGAGCGGCTGATGGTGATGCAGAACGGCGAGGCGGTCGAGCACCTCACCGCTGATGACCTCGTCGAGCGCCGCGTCAGCAAGGATTACACGCGCAATTTGCTCAGGGCGAGTGAGGGGTTTGTGCGGACGGCGTGAGTCAAATCAGCTGTCCGCGTCGCGAAGGAATGCGACCTTAGCGGCGGCAGGCCCAATCGCCTGGCGGCGGTGCCAACTTGAGGAAAACGTGAAATAAGGTCAGAACAGGTCTTAGCATATACCAAACGAGAACGGGCGCCGGCCCGGTGAGGGAACATCATGAAGAACTCAGCCATCTCCGAACGCAAGAACCAGTCGATCTCGCGCGGCGTCGGCATGACCACGCAGATTTATGCCGACCGCGCCGAGAACTCGGAAATCTGGGATGTCGAGGGCCGTCGCTACATCGATTTCTCGTCCGGCATCGCCGTCGTCAACACCGGCCACCGCCATCCCAAGGTGATCGAGGCGGTCAAGGCGCAGCTCGACCGCTTCACCCATACCTGCCACCAGGTGGTGCCCTATGAGAGCTATGTCAGGCTGGCCGAACGGCTGAACGGCTTGCTGCCGGGCAAATTCGACAAGAAGACGATTTTCGTCACCACCGGTGCCGAAGCGGTGGAGAACGCCATCAAGATCGCCCGCAACGCAACCGGCCGTCCGGCGGTCATTGCCTTTGCCGGCGGCTTCCATGGCCGCACCTTCATGGGCATGGCGCTGACCGGCAAGGTTGTGCCCTACAAGGTCGGCTTCGGCGCCATGCCGGCCGATGTCTTCCACGCGCCGTTCCCGGTGGCGCTGCACGGGATCACGGTCGCCGATTCGCTGGCCGCGCTCGACCGGCTGTTCAAGGCCGATGTCGATCCGGCCCGCGTCGCCGCCATCATCGTCGAGCCGGTGCAGGGCGAGGGCGGATTTTACGAGGCGCCGCGCGACTTCATGACGGCGCTGCGCAAGATCTGCGACCAGCACGGCATGCTGTTGATCGCCGACGAGGTGCAGACCGGTTTTGCCCGCACCGGAAAGATGTTCGCCATGGATCATCACGAGGTGGCGCCCGACATCACCACCATGGCCAAGAGCCTTGCCGGCGGCTTCCCGCTGTCGGCGGTCACCGGCCGCGCCGAGATCATGGATGCGCCCAGCCCCGGCGGGCTCGGCGGCACCTATGGCGGCAGCCCGATCGGCGTTGCCGCGGCGCATGCCGTGCTCGACGTGATCGAAGAGGAAAAGCTCTGCGACCGCGCCAACACGCTAGGCAACCGGCTGAAGCAGCGGCTGCAATCGATCCGCGACGACACGCCGGAGATCGTCGATATCAGAGGCCCGGGCTTCATGAACGCTGTCGAGTTCAACGATGTGAAGAAGGGCCTGCCGTCGGCCGAGATCGCCAATGCGGTCCGGCTGAAGGCGCTCGACAAGGGCCTGATCCTGCTCACCTGCGGCGTCTACGGCAACGTCATCCGCTTCCTCGCGCCAATCACCATCCAGGACGGCGTCATGAACGAAGCGCTCGACATCCTGGAAAGCTCGATCCGCGAGGTCCGCGCCGCCTGAGCGGATCTTTCTTCCCTTGTTGTGGGAGAAGGGAAGGATCAGCGCAGAAAACCGCCGTTCGCTGGCATCAACACATCCTTATTCGGCGGCGCGGACGGGCTCTACCTGCTGGAAAGCGGCGAGCGCCGCCTTCAATCCGTCCGGTCCCGTCGCAACCGTCTGCGGCGTCGGCGAAAAGCCGGCGCCGAGCATCTTGCGGCCAAGCATGTGGTCGCCAGGCCGGTTGACCGATTCGATGCCGAGCAGACGATTCCCAGCATAGTGGTAGATGGAGAACCGGTTCTCGTTGACGTCGCCCAGCACGACATGGCTGTCGCCGCCCGAAATCAGGCCGACCATCTGCAGCTTGATGTCACCGATATCGGACCAGAACCACGGCACCGCCGCAAACGCGTCCGCATGGCCGACAACGGTGCGTGCTGCAAGACGCGCCTGGTCGGTCGCATTCTGCACCGATTCCAGCCGCACATCGCCACCGGTGAGCCAGTGCCGGTAGGAGGCGGCATCGCCGATGGCGAGGATTTCGGGCACCGACGTGCGCATCTGCTGGTCGACGCGGATGCCGTTGGCGATAGTGATGCCGGCGGCTTGCGCCAGTTCGACATTCGGCACGACGCCGATGCCGATGATGACCATCTGCGCCGGCAGCCGCTCGCCGGATGCGGTGATTGCCGCCGAGACATGGCCGTTCTCGGCTTCGAGCCGTGCAATCGTGGTGCCGGTGAGAATGCGCACGCCGGTCGCTTCCAGCCGCTGCCGCACGTGGCGCGCGATGATCGGCGCCACCGCCCGGCCGAGCAGCCGGTCGACCGCCTCGACCACGATGACCTTGCGGCCGGCCGCTGTGAGCGTCGCGGCGATCTCCAGCCCGATGAAGCCGGCGCCGAGGATGACGACATCCTCGCTCTGCGCGCTCAATTCGCGGATCAGGCGCGCGTCGGCGAGTGAGCGCAGCGACACCACGCCCGAAAAATCCGAACCCGGCAGCGACAGCATGCGCGGCCGCGAACCGGTCGCCAGGATCAGCCGGTCGAACGGCAGTGTGCCGCCATCCGATAGCTCCAGCGTGCGGCCGCCGGCATCGATGCGATCGATGCGGACGCCCGGCCGGTAGTCGATCGCGCTGCCGGTATAAAAAGCCTCGCCGCGCAGCGGCTGCGGTTTGGCCTCCTGATCCTTGATGAAGGTCTTCGACAGCGGCGGCTTGTGGTAGGGCAGTTCGTCCTCATCGCTGATGAGGATCACGGGTTCGTCGTAGCCGTCCTCGCGCAGGCTGGCGGCCGCTTGCACGCCCGCATGACCGGCACCGACAATGACCACACCGTTTTTCATCGCAGCCCCAATTCCTCATCTCTCCTAGGCGTTATCCAAGTCTAGGACGTCTCGCCAAGTGGCGATTGTCTGACGCCGCCGCAAGACCACCCTTGCGGGTCGCACCCGGAATGGCGGTCTGTCAATCGTTCGTTCGACGGCGGCGCGGCAAATACGGCTAAAGTTGATACTGGCAGTTTAGAATAATTCTAAACTGTTGTTTCAATTGGCTTTTCTCTCTGAAATTGGTTGACTTCCGGCACCTTCATCGCTTTATGGAAGCGTGCGCGTCAAGCGCATCCCTTTGATGTCTGGGCCTTGAACCCTTTCGATTGGAGGCATTTCGATGTCTTTCTTCCGCAAACCGCGCTATGCCGCGGCCTGTATCTCGCTCAATGGCATGGACCTGCCTTGGCGCCGATTGCCTGCCGACGCGCCTTTGGCGCCGGCATTTTCACTGAATTCCCGAGGGAGATGACAATCATGAGAGTGATGATCACGGCGCGATATGGCAGCAGGCTTGCAGCGATCGGCGCTACGGCGGCATTGACGGCGGCGATATTCGTGCTGCCGGCCAAGGCGGAAACCGATGCCAAGGCGGTCATCAAGACCTATTCCGATATTGCGCTCGCCAAATATGAGGATTCGCTGACCACGGCGCAGGCGCTCGACAAGGCCGTCGACGCGCTGCTCGCCAAGCCTTCGGTGGAAACGCTGACTGCCGCCCGCGAGGCCTGGAAAGCGTCGCGCGTTCCCTATCAGCAGACCGAAGTCTATCGCTTCGGCAACGCCATCGTCGACGACTGGGAAGGCAAAGTGAACGCCTGGCCGCTGGACGAAGGCCTGATCGACTATGTCGCCGAGAACTACGGCACCGAGTCGGACGCGAATGCGCTGTACACCGCCAATGTGATCGCCAACAAGTCGATCGAGATCGACGGCAAGAAGATCGACGCCACCAATTTTACTCCCGAGTTCCTCTCCGGCACGCTGCAGGAAGCCGGCGGCATCGAGGCCAATGTGGCGACCGGTTATCACGCCATCGAATTCCTGCTGTGGGGCCAGGACCTGCACGGCACCGGCCCGGGCGCCGGCGAACGGCCCTATACCGACTACGACCTCGCCAACTGCACCGGCGGCAATTGCGATCGTCGCGCGCAGTACCTGAAGTCGGCGAGCGAGCTTCTGGTTTCCGATCTGCAGGACATGGTCAACGACTGGAAAGAAGGCGGCGCCGCCCGCAAGAACCTTGTCGATGGCGAGCCGAAAGCCGGCATCTCGACCATCCTCACCGGCATGGGCTCGCTGTCCTACGGCGAACTCGCTGGCGAGCGCATGAAGCTCGGCCTGCTGCTGCACGACCCGGAAGAGGAGCATGACTGCTTCTCCGACAACACCTACGATTCCCATCTCTACGATGCCGTCGGCATTCACGCCGCCTATAAGGGCAACTACACCCGCCTCGACGGCACTGTCGTCGAAGGACCGTCGGTATCCGACATGGTCAAGGAGGCCGATCCGGCGGTCGACAAGGAACTGTCGGACAAGCTTGATATCACCGTCGCCAAGATGGAAGCCATCAAGGCGCGAGCGCTTGGCGGCGAGGCCTATGACCAGCAGATCGGCGAAGGCAATACGCAAGGCAACGCCACCGTGCAGGCGGCGATCGACGCGCTGGTCGACCAGACCAAGTCGATCGAACGCGCCGTCGGCACCCTGAAACTCAATGCCATAGCCTTCGAGGGCTCGGACAGCCTCGATGCGCCGGACAAGGTGTTTCAGTAAGGCGTCGATGCCCGGAGCCCGAACCGAAAGTCCAGGCTCCACTAAGAAAATAAGCCACATGGCGCCGAGCACGCGCCGTCAGCCACACAGAGCAAATAATGCTGATCTGCCATTGCAACATCATCACCGAGAAGGAGATTGAGCAGACGATCGTCGGGCTGCTGGATCAGGATCCCTGGCAGCTTATCGTGCCGGCGAAGATCTATCATGCCATGCAGAAGCGTGGTCGCTGTTGCGGCTGCTTCCCAAATGTGGTCGAAACGATCATTCGGGTAACCGAAAATTACCACGCCCGCTCGGAGGCGAGCGGCGTGGACGTCGTTTCACACCTGGATCGCGTCAGAGGCCTGCGCGTCCAATACGGGAGCAGAACCCATGAAAGGCGAACAACAGATCATAGAGCGGCTTAACGAAGCTCTGTTTCTGGAACTTGGAGCAGTCAATCAGTACTGGGTGCATTTCCGGCTGCTGGAGGACTGGGGATACGCCAAGCTGGCAAAGAAGGAACGCGCGGAATCGATCGAGGAGATGCACCATGCCGACCGGCTCGTGGCCCGCATCATCTTCCTTGAAGGCCATCCGAACCTGCAGTCGGTAGCGCCGCTGCGCATCGGCCAGAATGTCAAGGAAGTGCTCGAATCGGATCTTGCCGGGGAGTATGACGCGCGCACTGCCTACAAACGGTCGCGCGAGATTTGTGACGAAGCAGGTGACTATGTGACGATGAAGCTGTTCGAGGATTTGTTGTCCGACGAGGAAGGTCACATCGACTTCCTCGAGACGCAACTCGACCTGCTCGCCTCGATCGGCGAGGAAAAATACGGCCAGCTCAACGCCGCATCGGCCGACGAGGCGGATTAGGGACATGCGGGAATGCGGCGCCGCTTAGACTACTTGCGCCGCTTGCGGCGGGCCGAGGATTGCGGCCTGCCGTCCCAGCACAACCCGCGATACGGCTGGCTTCGCCGGCTTTCGCCTGCCGTAGTGGTCGCGCTGACCGCCTCGGCGCTGGCCGGCGCGCCCGAACCGGCGGGTCTCGCCACCAGCCGTGCCGATCTGACGCCGAAGGATCTGGCGCGCGTCATTGCCATCGCCAGGCCGACCAGGGATTTCTCCAAGCCCGAGAAGTTCGAGCCGATGCAGGGCGGCGCCGGCACGTCGCGGAAAGGCGCCAACAAGGACGCTTTCTCGCAATCTTCCGCCAATATCACTTTCGAGGAACAAGGCACCTTCAAGCTCGGCAATGCTCTTTTCCGCAAGAACTGGGTGTCGTCGCCCTCGTCGACGCAGGCATCGGACGGGCTTGGTCCGCTGTTCAACGAGCGGGCGTGCCAGAATTGCCATCTGAAGGACGGTCGCGGTCATCCGCCGCAAGCCGACAGCGGCACCACCTCGATGTTCCTGCGGCTGGCGCGGCAGGCGAGCACCGAGGAGGAGAAAGCAGCGCTGGCCGCCGGCAAGGTGCTCAACTTCCCTGATCCGGTCTACGGCTCGCAATTGCAGGAACTGGCCGTTCCGGGCCTTCGCGGCGAAGGCAGGATGCGTGTCGTCTATCAAGAGCATAAAGTCACCCTGCCGGACGGCACCGTGGTTTGGCTGCGCAAGCCGAGCTATTCGGTCGATGATCTTGCCAACGGGCCGCTCGATCCGCACACCACGCTTTCGCCGCGCTTGACGCCGCCGATGATCGGCCTCGGGCTGGTCGAGCAAATCGCGCCGGCCGACATTCTCGCCAGTGCCGATCCGGACGATCGCAACAGTGACGGCATCTCCGGCAAGCCCAACATCGTGCGCGACGGCCACAGCGGCGAGCCGACGCTCGGCCGCTTTGGCTGGAAGGCGCAGACCCCTTCGATCCGCCAGCAAGCGGCGGACGCATTTGCCGGCGACATCGGCATTTCGACGCCGGAAGTGCCGAACCACTGGGGCGATTGCACCGCGGCCGAAAAGAACTGCCTTGCCATGGCCAACGGCGTCCAGAAGCGCCTCGGCCCGGTCGAGGCGCCGCCGCCGGTCATGGACCTGGTCACCTTCTATTCGCAAAACCTCGCCGTGCCGGCGCGGCGCGATCTCGACAAGCCCGATGTGCTGGCCGGCAAGAAGCTGTTCTACGACATGGGCTGCATTTCCTGCCATACGCCGAAATTCGTCACCCGCCGCGGCACGCCCAACAAGGCACAGGCCTTCCAGCTGATCTGGCCCTATTCCGATTTTCTGCTGCACGACTTGGGACCGGGCCTCGCCGACGGGCAAGCGGTGGGCGATGCCAGCGGGAGCGAATGGCGCACGCCGCCGCTGTGGGGCATCGGTCTTACCCAGACCGTCAACGGCAACAACTTCTTCCTGCACGACGGGCGGGCGCGCACGCTGACCGAGGCGATCCTGTGGCATGGCGGCGAGGGGCAGAAGGCGCGCGACCGCTTTGCCGCCGCCGCCGCGCCCGATCGCGCCGCATTGGTCAAATTCCTGGAGTCGTTGTGATGTCGAAGCGTCTGGCGTTTATCCTGGTTCTCCCGCTCGTCCTCGCCGGCGCATTGCCGGCGTCCGCAGCGGTGAAGGCTTCCGACGTGATCCAGCGAGCAATCGACGGCTTTGTCCGCCCGGCCTATGCACGCCTGCAAGACCATGCCGACAGCCTGAGCAAGGCAGTGCGCACGCTGTGCGACGCGCCTTCGCAGGACCATCTCGATGCGGCGCGCGCCGAATTCTCCGGCACCGTGGATGCCTGGTCGGTCGTCGAGATCATCCGCATCGGACCGATCACGCAGAACAACCGGCTGGAACGCATGCTGTTTTGGCCGGACCGCAAGAGCATCGGCCTGAGGCAGGTGCAGGCGGCGTTGGCCAGTAAAGACCGGACCGCCGCCGATCCGGCCCATCTGGCGACAAAGAGCGTCGCCATGCAAGGGCTCGGCGCGCTGGAATTCGTGCTTTACGGCGATGGCGCCGAGCGGCTGGCCGGCAAGGACGATCCCTATCGCTGCGCTTACGGCGCGGCCGTCGCCGGCAACATCGAAACGATTGTCGCCGAGGTCAGCGACGCCTGGAACAAGCCCGACGGCTTTGCAGCACTTTGGGCCAATCCGGGGCCGCAAAACGCACTCTACCGCGACGGCACGGAAGCGGTGACCGAATTGGTCGGCGTCTTCATCAACGAACTGGAGATGGTCCGTGACGTGCGCCTGAAAGGTTTTCTGGGCAGTAGCCCGCAGGCCGACAAGCCGAAACAGGCGATCTACTGGCGTTCACAAAACACCGCGCGTTCGCTGACCGGAAATCTTTCGGGCATGGACGCTCTGTTCCAGGCTTCGCAGCTTGGCGACGCGCTGTCGCCCGATGCGCGCTGGATGGCAGAATCGATCCACATCCAGCTCGTCAACGGCGCCGCCGACGCCACCGCCATCAGAGGCCCGATCGACAAGGCGCTTGCCGATCCGGCGCTGCGCCAGAAGCTCGACCACTTCTCGCTGGTGACATCCAGCCTGTCGACCCTGATTGGCACCAGGCTAACCGCCGAATTCGGCCTGACCGCCGGTTTCTCGTCGCTCGACGGAGACTGATCCTGAAAACGTCGCTGATCGACCGCCGCGACTTCCTGAGGGCTGCCGGGGCAGGCTTTGTTGCCGCGATGGCGCCATTGGCATGGGCGAAGACGCTTAGCACGGACGCCGTCTTCGCCACCGCTTTCGTCAAGCGCGACGGCAGCTATGGCGCGGCGATCCTGTCCGAGGCCGGCAAGGTGCTGCATGCCATCGACCTGCCCGCCCGCGGTCACGACGTCACCTTCGATCCGCTGTCGAAACGCTCGGTGGTCTTTGCCAGGCAGCCCGGCACTTTCGCGGTTGTGTTCGACCATACCGGCCGCGACGAGCCGCTGACCATTGCCAGCATCAGTGGCCGGCATTTCTTCGGCCACGGCGTGTTTTCGACCGACGGTGCGCTGCTCTACGCCACCGAGAACGATTTCGACAATGCCGCTGGCGTGGTCGGCGTCTATGACACGCGTGCGAAATTCAAGCGCGTTGGCGAGTTCCCGACCTATGGCATGGGTCCGCACGAGCTGCTGCTGCTCGGCGATGGCAGGACGATTGCCGTCGCCAATGGCGGCATCGAGACGCATCCCGATTATGGCCGCGCCGAGCTCAACATCGCGACGATGAAGCCATCTTATGTGCTGGTCGACCGCCTTACCGGCGACCTTGTCGAAAAGCACGAATTGCCGCCGGCGCTGCACCAGCTTTCGATCCGGCATATGGATACCGACAAATCCGGCGCGGTCTGGTTCGGCTGCCAGTACAGGGGGCCGGGCGGCGATCGTCCGTTGCTGGTCGGCCGCGCCGCGCGCGGCAAGGCTCTGCAACTGCTCGACATGCCGCAGGACGTGCTGTCCGGCTTCAGGAATTACATCGGCTCGGTCGCCGCCAACCCTGCTGCCGGTACCGTCGCGGTGTCCTCGCCGGAAGGCAACTCGCTTGCCATCATCGATGCGGCCAGCGGCCGGATCGTCGCCACCAGCGCACTGGCCGAGGTCTGCGGCGTGGCGCCCGACGGGGCGAGCTTCATGGCGACGACCGGCACGGGGCAGATAGCCCAAGCCGGCGGCGCGACACGGTCCGAGCCGGACTATGTCTGGGACAATCACATGCTGCGCATCGACCGGGCCGCATAGTGCGGCACTGGTTCATTGACGGTTGTGGTCGCCGAGAGTTACCTCTTTTTGGGCGAGGTCGAAGCGAAGCCGCCAAACGATTTATGCATTATCCCCTTGCAGGGACGAGCCATGGCAGGCACAGGGAAATTGTCTTTCGAACCCCCTGTGCCCCAAGCGGGCGCTGCCAACCGGCCGTCTCATGAAGTTGCTTGCCATCGATTGTGCCGCCAATCTCTGCGCCGCCTGTGTCTACGACGCGGCGGCCGGGAAGGAACTCGGCCGCTCGGTGCTCGATCTCGGCAAGGGCCATGCCGAACATCTGATGGCTGTGATCGAAGAGGCGTTGACGACCGGCGGCACCGACTATGCCGGTCTTGGCGCCATCGCTGTCTCCACCGGCCCGGGCTCCTTCACCGGCCTGCGCGTCGGCGTCTCGGCGGCGCGGGGCCTGGCGCTGGCGCTGAAAATCCCGGCAATCGGGGTGACGACGCTGGAAGCGCTGGCGGCGCAGGCGAAAGAGACATTTCCCGGCCGCGCCGTGCTGGCCGCGCTCGACGCCGGCCGCGAGGAGATCCATGCAGCGCTTTACGACGAAGCATCCGTTTTGATTTATGGTCCCGCGGTGGCCACGCTTTCGCAAGCCGCCGCCATGGCGGTTGACGGGTTTCCGGTTCTGGCCGGCACCGCGGCCACGCAAATTGCTGCATCGGCCGGGCGCGCCTTCGACGTCGGCCCGACAAGCGCCACTACGGATATCGCAATCTATGCCCGGCTGGCCGCTACCAAAAGTGAAGGCGAAAAGCCGAAACCGCTTTATCTGCGCGGAGCTGACGCCAAGCCGCAGGCCGGGTTTATCCTGTCCAGGAAGAAAGCCGGGAAGAAAAACTGATGCGCATTCCTTTCCTCCAGCCGCGCCGCAGGGACTTTGCGCTCGAGCCGCTGACGGTCGCCGACAGTGCGGCCCTGTCGGTGCTGCATCGCGAGGATTTCGTCCGGCCGTGGAGTGATGACGAATTCGCCGCGCTGATCGAGCAGGACACGGTGTTCGGCTATGCCGCGCGCGAGACCGGCCAGGGTGCCAAGCCGCCGGTCGGTTTCGTGCTGGCGCGCCTGGCGGCCGGCGAAGGCGAGGTCCTGACTGTCGCGGTGGCGCGCTCCCATCGCCGCCAGGGCCTTGGCTGGCAACTGATGGATGCGGTGCTGCGCGAACTGCATGCGCAACGCGCCGAGGCGCTTTTCCTCGAGGTCGACGAGACCAACGTCGCCGCGATCGCGCTCTATCGGCGGCTGGGATTCCGCGAGGTCGGCAAACGTGCCAACTACTACAGATCGCCCGAGCACGGCCCGACCGGAGCGCTTGTCATGCGCCGCGATCTTCGCTAGCGCATCGGCCCGCAAATCGGAACCGATTCTCGGAAAGCACGATGCGCAGGTTGAGATGCGCAGATTAAAAAGCGCTAGAGCGTGCTTGGACGTCCAGTTGGACGCGTCGCTCTAGCCAGAACTCGGGACAGGGCCAAGATCGAATGATCGGAAAAATCAGGATTTTCCTGGCGCTGGGCCTCGTTGTCGCAGGCTCGTTGATTCTCGTGCCGTTGCAGATCCTGTCGATGAAGACCGGCCTGTGTCGCGAGACGTTCATCCTGAAGATCTGGCACCGGCTCATCATCCGGGCGCTCGGCATGCGCATCCACGTCAAGGGGACCTTGTCCAATCAGCGCCCGTTACTGGTTGCGTCGAACCACGTTTCATGGACCGACATCATGGTGCTGGGGTCGATGGCCGACGTGACGTTCATCGCCAGGGCCGACATGGCCGGCTGGCCGTTGATCGGCATGTTGTCGAAGCTGCAGCGCACCGTTTTCATCGAGCGCGAGCGCAAACGTTCGTCGGGCGACCAGGCGAGCGAGATCGCCAGCCGCATGGCCAAGGGCGACGCCATGGTGCTGTTTGCCGAAGGTTCGACCAGCGACGGCAACATGATCTTGCCGTTCAAGAGCACGCTGTTCGGCGCCGCCTCGATGGCGATTTCGGAAGGGGCGGCCGAAACGGTCTTCATCCAGCCGGTGGCGATCGTCTATACGCGCCTGCACGGCGTGCCGCTCGGCCGCAGGCACCGGCCGATTGCCGCCTGGATCGGCGACGAGGATTTGATGCCGCATCTCAAGGTGCTGATGGCGGAGGGCGGGCTCGATGTCGAAGTGCATTTCGGCGAGCCGGTCGCCTTCTCCAAGGGCTCCAGGCGCAAGGAAACGGCCAGGCTGATGGAAAGTCAGGTGCGTGATATGGTGCAGGCGGCGCTCGCCGATCCGCGCCCGAGCCGGTAAGCCGGAAAAGCTCCAGCGCTTTGCGCGTCCAAAGGAGGCGCGGCGCTGTAAGGCAGAATCGTCTGTTTTTTGTCGGGGAAAGGCGTTAGAAGCCGCCAGATGGAATTGAACACGATCGAACGGGACGACATCGATACTGCGACCGAAACTGCGGTCGCGCCGCCTGCCGCGAGCCGGAAGGTCTTCGTCAAGACCTATGGCTGCCAGATGAACGTCTACGATTCGCAGCGCATGACCGACGCGCTGGCCGCCGACGGCTATACTGCGACGGATGCGATCGGCGAGGCCGATCTGGTGCTGCTCAACACCTGCCATATCCGCGAGAAAGCCGCCGAAAAGGTCTATTCCGAACTCGGCCGCATTCGTGAGATGAAGGCCGAACGGGCTCGGGCCGGCCGCGAGATGCTGGTCGGCGTCGCCGGCTGCGTGGCGCAGGCTGAGGGCTCCGAGATCATCCGCCGCTCGCCTTCTGTCGATCTGGTCATCGGCCCGCAGACCTATCATCGGCTGCCCGACGTGCTGGCACGGGTGCGCGGCGGCGAAAAGATCGTCGAGACGGACTACGCCATCGAAGACAAGTTCGAGCATCTGCCGCAGCCGAAGCGCGCCGAGATCATCAGGCGCGGCGTCACCGCGTTCCTGACGGTGCAGGAAGGCTGCGACAAGTTCTGCACCTTCTGCGTGGTGCCCTATACCAGAGGCTCGGAAGTGTCGCGGCCGGTGGCGCAGATCGTCGCCGAGGCCGAGCGGCTGGCGCAAGCCGGCGTGCGCGAGGTGACGCTGCTTGGACAGAACGTCAATGCCTGGCACGGCGAAGGCGAAGCCAAAGGGGGCAAGACCGAGGAATGGGGTCTTGGCCGCCTGCTGTTCCGGCTGGCCGAGATTCCCGGGCTGGCGCGGTTGCGCTACACCACCAGCCACCCGCGCGACATGGACGACGAATTGATCGCCGCTCACCGTGACTTGCCGGCGCTGATGCCCTATCTGCATTTGCCTGTGCAATCCGGCTCCGACCGCATCCTCAAGGCGATGAACCGCAGGCATACGTCAAAAGATTATTTGACGCTGCTCGACCGGATCCGCGCCGCACGGAGCGATATCGCGCTTTCGGGCGACTTCATTGTCGGCTTCCCCGGCGAGACGGATGCGGATTTCGAGGCGACGATGGACCTTGTCCACCAAGTGAACTATGCCTCGGCCTTCTCGTTCAAATATTCGCCGCGCCCCGGCACGCCGGGCGCGGAAATGGCCGATCATGTGCCGGAAGCGGTCAAGGACGAGCGCCTGCAGCGACTGCAGGCGCTGTTGCTGACCCAGCAGCAGGAGTTCGGCGCCAGCCTGGTCGGCAGCACCATCGACACGCTGATCGAGAAGCCGGGCCGCCAGGCTGGCCAGAAGGTCGGCCGCTCACCGTGGCTGCAGCCGGTTATTGTTGATGAAAAGTCCGGCGAAATCGGTGAGATTATCCAGGTACGAATCACGAAGACGGGTTACAACAGCCTGTTCGCCGAATTGGCCTGAAGGTCTCGGCAGATGAGGAGAGACGGTTGAGCGCTGCGGAAGTGAAGAACCTGCCCCAGAACCTACCATCGGGGGCTTCGGATATGGCGCACATCGTTCTGACTTTCGACAACAACAAGCTTGCCAGCGCCCTTTATGGTCAGTTCGACGAGAATCTGGCCAGGCTCGAGCAGAAGCTTGGCGTCGATATCCGCTCGCGCGGCAACCAGTTGACCATCAAGGGCTCCGCCTCGGCCGCCGAGCAGGCGCGCCGCGCCCTGGATAATCTCTACGGCATTCTCCAGAAAGGCGCTGACATCGGCCAGTCGGACGTCGACGGCGCCGTGCGCATGGCGATCGCCGCCGACGACCAGCTGACGCTGCCGACGCTGGAGCGCAAGGGCAAGGTGTCAGCCGCCCAGATATCGACGCGCAAGAAGACGATCTATGCCCGCTCGCTCAACCAGGACGCCTATATGCGCGCGCTGGAGCGGTCCGAACTCGTCTTCGGCATCGGCCCGGCTGGCACTGGAAAAACCTTCCTGGCGGTGGCGCATGCGGCGATGCTGCTCGAACGTGGCATGGTCGAGCGCATCGTGCTGTCGCGGCCTGCCGTCGAGGCCGGCGAGCGGCTCGGCTTCCTGCCCGGCGACATGAAGGAGAAGGTCGATCCCTATCTGCGGCCGCTCTATGACGCGCTTTACGAGATGATGCCGGCCGACAAGGTCGAGCGGGCGATTGCCGCCGAGGTGATCGAGATCGCGCCGCTGGCCTTCATGCGCGGCCGCACGCTGGCGCACTCCGCCGTCATCCTCGACGAGGCGCAGAACACCACGCCGATGCAGATGAAGATGTTCCTGACCCGTCTCGGCGAGAATTCGCGCATGATCGTCACCGGCGATCCGACCCAGATCGACCTGCCGCAAAACACCAAATCCGGTCTGGTCGAGGCGCTCAGGATCCTCGACGGCGTCACCGGCATGGTGACGGTGCGCTTCAACGAAGGCGACGTCGTCAGGCATCCGCTGGTCGCCGAGATCGTCAAGGCCTACGACCGCGACGGCAAGCTGGCCCGGGGCCTGGGCGCCGAAGGCTGAAGATGCAGCCTTATGGCTGAGGACAAAAAATCTGTAGGCGGGGATCTTCCGGTCCCCGTCGACATCGATATAGCAGTCGAAGCGGGCGACTGGCCCGATGAGGCCGCGCTGACGCGGCTGGTCGATCGCGCCGTTGCCGCCGCGTTTGCCGAAACCGGCGCGGCCGGCCGTTCCGAGCTCAGCATCGTTTTTTCTGACGATGCCCACATCCGCAGTCTCAATGCGGGATGGCGCGGCAAGGACAAACCGACCAACGTCCTGTCTTTCCCGGCTTTTCCGCTCGCCAAGGGCCGTCCGCTGCCGCCCATGCTCGGCGACATTGTGCTGGCCGCCGAGACGGTCGCGCGGGAAGCCGCACTGGAAGACAAGCCTGTCGACAACCATATCACCCATCTCGTCATCCATGGCCTGCTGCATTTGCTGGGCTACGATCACGAGACCGACGCCGAGGCCGAAGAAATGGAAGCCGTCGAACGCGCAGCACTTGCAAGGCTTGCCATTCCCGATCCCTACGCGTAACTAAAAAGATCAAATGACCGGACGACGATGAACGACAAACCAGAGACTGCCGCCCACCCAGACGCCGGCAGTGCGACCAAGCCATCCGAACAGACGGAAGAGGACTCTAGTCCGAGTACCACGACCGGCAGCTTCGCCAGCGAGCCATCGCCTGCCGGTCCTTCCCTGTTCGATCGCGTGCTCGGCCTGTTCAGGCAGCGCAACGGCACCAGCCTGCGCGAGGAGATCGCCGACGCGCTTGCCGAAACGGCGAGCGATGCCGGCGCCTTTTCGCCCGGCGAACGGGCCATGCTCAACAACATTCTGCGCCTGCGCGAGGTTCGCGTCGAGGATGTCATGGTGCCGCGCGCCGACATCGAGGCGGTCGAGATCACGACGAACCTGGGCGATCTTCTGGGACTGTTCGAGCAGTCCGGCCATTCCCGCATGCCGGTCTATTCGGAGACGCTCGATGACCCGCGCGGCATGGTCCACATCCGCGACGTGCTCGCTCACATCACCAAGCTGGCCCGCGTCAGAAAGAGCAGGACGACCAGGAAAGCCGCCCCTGCCACGCTTCTCGATCTCGCCAAGGTCGATCTCACGCGCACCATCGGCGACCTGACCCTGATCCGCCCGGTGCTTTTCGTGCCGCCGTCGATGCTCGCCTCCGACCTGATGGGGCGCATGCAGGCGATGCGCACCCAGATGGCGCTGGTCATCGACGAATATGGCGGCACCGATGGTCTGGTCTCGCTCGAGGATATCGTCGAGATGGTGGTCGGCGACATCGAGGACGAGCACGACGAGGACGAGCCGATGATCACCCAGACCGGCGAGGGCGTGTTCGTCGTCGACGGCAAGGCCGAGATCGACGATGTCGCCAAGATGATCGGCGAGGATTTTGCCGCCGGCGAGCATGGCGAATATGTCGACACGATCGGCGGCATGATCTTCAACACGCTTGGCCGGGTCCCTGCACGCGGCGAAGTGGTGCAGGCCATCCCCGGCTTCGAATTCCATGTGCTCGACGCCGATCCACGCCGCGTGAAGCGTGTGCGCATCGTGGAGACCCAGAAAAGCGAGCGCCGGCGGCGCGCCGTCCGCGCCGAGCAGGCTTGAAAGACGCCGCTCGCCCGATGATGGTCGACGATCCGTTCAAGCGCTCAACCTTGGGCTCCGGCATATTCTACAGGAATCCGCGCGCCGCCTTGATCTGGCTTGAAACGGCTTTCGGCTTCGAGCCGAGCATGGTGGTCAGCGACGCTGATGACAGGCTCGTCCATTCCGAGATGCGGTTCGGTGACGGCTATATGATCGTCGATTCCGAATGGGCCGACCATGTAGCCAGTCCCGCGTCGGTCGCCGGCAAGAACACGCAGTCGGTTTATGTGCGCCTCAAGGACGGCCTACGGCGGGAGCCGAGATCGTCCAGGAGCCGGCTGACCAGTTTTACGGTGAACGGCAGTACAGGGCGTGCGATCCTGAAGGTCACGTCTGGACATTTTCCCAGACCGTACGCGTTGTTCCATGCGAGGAGGCTGAACGGCTGGGCGATCTGCAGATTGAAGGCTGGCACCGACTAGAATCCTCGGGCTGAATTTCAGCAATGGGGGGAGCGGTCTCGAACTACATGGTTTGCGAACCAATTCGGACGCTGTCCTGAGTACTAGGAGAATGTCCGATGTCGTGGAAACTCGATGAGGCCGTGGAAACATCCGCGGGCGCTGTGGCAGCGGGTCAATTTGGTAGTGGGCCCGCGCTTGTGCTGGCTCACGGCTGGCCGTGGTCTTCGTTCTCATGGCATCGGATTATTCCAGATCTTGCAAGGCGGTATCGTGTCCACTGGTACGATATGCCCGGATACGGGCGATCCGACAAACGCGCGGAGCAGCGCACCTCACTCGATGTGCAAGGAGAAGTATTCGCCGAGATGCTCGCGCATTGGGACCTTGAGCAGCCCACCGTTGTTGCCCATGATTTCGGCGGAGCGACGACGCTACGGGCGCATTTGCTGCATGGCTGCGACTTCGAGCGGTATGTCCTAATGAATGTCGTCGCCATGCGCCCTTGGGGATCGGAGTTCTTCGATCATGTCGGTCGCCATGTGGATGCCTTTCTGGGCCTGCCGCCGCATATCCACAGAGCGCTCGTGGAAGCATATATCAAGGGGGCGATCGTAAATGACATCGCGCCCGGAGATTTCGAGAAACTTGTCGAGCCGTGGCTTGCCGAGGAGGGACGAGGAAGCTTCTATCGGCAATTCGCGCAAGCCGACGAAAAATATACCGCCGAAGTCGAGCCGGCGTTCGGTGATATCAGGTGTCCGGTAAAGATAATTTGGGGCAAGGACGATCCATGGATCCCGCTGGAGCGAGGCAAAGCGCTTCATACGCTGATCCCGCAGGCATCGTTCGAAACATTACCTGGCGTCGGTCACTTGCCTCAGCTCGAAGCCCCGGATCTCGTGCTGGAGCGGCTGAACGCATTTTTATCACGCGCATTATAGTGATACACCGGCACGTGCGGTCTGCGCGACAATTCACATGCGACACTTATCTTGCCGGCGTCAGTCGCCCCACCTATCCAGCAGACCTAATCCGGCAGGCTGGCTGAAGCATAGCCGTTTGGAGCGTGGACTGCGGCCTGATAAATCTTCTGCCGTGATTCGCACGACTCGGAAGCATCGATGAAGCGCCTGGCCGGCCGGATAATTCTGCTGTGGGGCTGGCGCCGCGCGCTTGTGGCGTTTCTTGCCGGTGCGCTGGCGGTTCTTGCCCAGGCGCCTTACGATTTCTTCGCCGTCTGTTTCGTTTCGTTTCCGCTGCTGGTCTGGCTCCTCGACGGCGCAACCGGCGAAGCCTCCGATGGCTGGTTCCGGCATTTGCGGCCGGCCTTCGCCGTCGGCTGGTGGTTCGGCTTCGGCTATTTTCTCGCCGGATTGTGGTGGATCGGCTCAGCACTCCTAGTCGAGGCCGACAGTTTCGCCTGGGCGCTTCCCTTCGCAGTGGTCGGAATTCCGCTGGCGCTCGCCTTTTTCTATGGCTTCGCGACAGCGGTTGCCCGGCTGCTGTGGAGCAACGACATCGGCCGCATCGCCGCCCTTGCCTTCGGCTTCGGCCTGGCGGAATGGCTGCGCGACTTTTTGTTCACCGGCTTTCCCTGGAATGCCGTCGGCTACGCGGCGATGCCGGTGCCCTTGCTTATGCAGAGCGTGTCGGTGACCGGCATGGTCGGCATCAACGCGCTGGCGGTCTTCGTCTTTGCCTTGCCGGCCCTGCTTGCGGCGCGCCGGCATGTCCGCCTGGGGGGTGCACTGGCTGCCGTTCTCGTCGCGGCCCATGTCGGCTTCGGCTATGTCAGGCTTGCTGCCAAGGTCGAGCCCGCAACCCGCGCAATCGACGTCCGCATCGTGCAGCCCGCCGTCGACCTCAGCGAAAAGTGGGACCCTTCAGTGCCCGACCGGATCTTCGCCACGCTGCTGGGGCTTTCGGCCAAGGCGCCAGAGACTGGTCATGCCAAGCCGCAATTGATCCTGTGGCCGGAAACCTCCGTGCCGTTTTTTTTCGCCGAACGTCCCGATGCGCTGACGGCGCTGGGAGAGATGCTTGGCGACGGCCAGACGCTGATCGCCGGCGTCGTCCGGGAGGAAGGCGGGTCGGCGGAAGATGCCGACAGGCGGTACTACAATTCGGTGGTGGCGATCGACGACAAGGGTCAAATCGCCGATGCAGTCGACAAGGTTCATCTGGTGCCCTTTGGCGAATATCTGCCTTTTGCCGACCTGCTTGGTCGCTTGGGGCTCAAACAACTCGTCGCCGGGCCGCCAACCTACGCGGCGGGCAATGAGCGGCACCCGATCGCGTTGCCCGGCGGCATCCGCGTGCTTCCGTTCATTTGCTACGAAGTCATCTTTCCCGATCTGGTGGCGGTTGACGCAACGTCAGCTGAGCTTATTGTGAATGTCACGAACGACGCGTGGTTCGGTGACACGCCGGGTCCGTACCAGCATTTCAGGCAGGCGCAGATTCGTGCGGTGGAGAACGGGGTGCCCTTGTTGCGTGCAGCCAATAACGGCATTTCCGCTGTCGTCGATCCGCGCGGACGCATCCTCGACGCGCTGGCGATCGATATTCGCGGAGCCATCGATGTCCACGTGCCGATTTCCAATCGAGCCATCGTTTCTTCCAGCCAAAGACGCATTAATGGACTGCTGATCATGTTGCTGTTCGCTCTAGCCGCTTTCACAATGAATGTAAGGCAACGGCTACGGGCGAATTGACAGTCGACACATTAGAAACTCATACTGTAACCGCCTGAAATTTCTCGAAGTCAGCACGTCGGTTCTGTTGGGGCACTGGCCGCCGGCTTCGTTTTGGGCAGAAAAAACACAAAAAGCCGGAAAAATTCGGCGAGGAAAAAATGGCAGAAGAAAACAAGAAGAAGCCGAATCCTATCGACATCCATGTCGGAAGTCGCATCAGGCTTCGTCGCAATATGTTGGGAATGAGCCAGGAAAAGCTGGGCGAGAACCTCGGTATAACGTTTCAGCAGATACAGAAATACGAAAAGGGTACCAATCGCGTTGGCGCCAGCCGTTTGCAGGCAATCGCCTCGATATTGGGTGTGCCCGTCGCTTTCTTTTTCGAGGACGCGCCGGGCCAGGAGGCCGTGGGCAACCGCGGATTTGCCGAGGATGCATCAATGGCTTCTGCCGTCGAATTCTGCGGCAGTCCTGAAGGTCTTCAACTCAACCGGGCCTTCGTCAAGATCACCGACGTGAAGATACGCCGCAAGGTTATCGAGCTTGTGAAGGCTCTTTCCTCCGACGCAGTCGATTGATTACGCAGATTGGTCTGGGTCGATTGATTGGGTAGCCGTTGAAGAAGTCGAAGATAGCGAAGCCGTCATTGCGGGCAGGCAATTTCTTGCGATCTCGCGCATCGTGGAATTTACATCCCGCAGGCGTGCAGGAGGGCGGATCGATTTTGCTCGACAGCCATGCTCAAAGTCTTTCTCCATCAACGTGTTGAAGCTAAAGCACGTGCTGGAGCCAAGCAGGCTGGCGGCCGCCTGCCGGCGGTCAAAGTGGTACAAGATAATGGTGCCCACCGCTTGACGAGCGCTGCTCGACACAGCTAACACGTGGCGCGCCAATCGGCAGCGTGCCGATGATTTTTCAAGAGGGGACACCCGTGACGCGGCAAAACTATCTATTCACCTCGGAATCCGTTGCCGAGGGTCATCCCGACAAGGTCTGCGACCGTATCTCCGACGAGATCGTCGATCTGGTCTATCGCGAGGCCAGAAAGACCGGCATGGACCCCTGGAAGGTCCGCGTCGCCTGCGAAACGCTGGCAACCACGAATCGCGTCGTCATCGCCGGCGAGGTGCGCGTCCCCGAGACCCTGCTCAAGAAGGACAAGGCCGGCAACATCCTGATGGATGCCGCCGGTCATCCGCTCGTCAATCCGGCCAAGTTCAAGTCGGCCGCCCGCAAGGCGATCCGCGAAATCGGCTATGAACAGGCCGGTTTCCACTGGAAGACGGCAAAGATCGAGGTTCTGCTGCATGGCCAGTCGCCGGATATCGGCCAGGGCGTCGACAATGCCTCCGACCGGCAAGGCGAGGAAGGGGCCGGCGACCAGGGCATCATGTTCGGCTATGCCTGCCGCGAGACCCCGGATCTGATGCCGGCGCCGATCTACTACAGCCACAAGATCCTCGAACTGCTGGCCGCCGCGCGCCATGAAGGCAACGGCGATGCCGGCCGGCTCGGGCCGGACGCCAAGAGCCAGGTCACCGTCCGCTATATCGACGGCAAGGCGGCGGAAGTGACGCAAATCGTGTTGTCCACCCAGCACCTCGACGCCAGCTGGGATTCGAAGAAGGTCCGCAACGTCGTCGAACCCTATATTCGCGAGGCGCTGGGCGACCTGAAGATCGCCGACAGCTGCAACTGGTACATCAACCCGACAGGCAAGTTCGTCATCGGCGGGCCCGACGGCGACGCCGGCCTGACCGGGCGCAAGATCATCGTCGACACTTACGGCGGTGCTGCGCCTCATGGCGGCGGGGCTTTTTCCGGCAAGGACACCACCAAGGTCGATCGTTCCGCGGCCTATGCGGCCCGCTACCTCGCCAAGAACGTGGTGGCGGCGAAGCTCGCCGATCGCTGCACCATCCAGCTTTCCTACGCTATAGGCGTGGCCCAGCCGCTGTCGGTCTATGTCGACCTGCACGGCACCGGCAGGGTCGGTGAGGCAAAGCTCGAGCAGGCGCTGCGCACCGTGATGGATCTGTCGCCGTCCGGCATCCGCCGCCATCTCGATCTCAACAAGCCGATTTATGCCAAGACGTCGTCTTATGGTCATTTCGGCCGCAAGGCCGGCCGCGACGGGTCCTTCTCCTGGGAAAAGACCGACCTCGCCAAGGCTCTCAAGGACGCACTCGCCGAAGCGCCTGCCGAAGCAGTCGCGGCCTAGCCGCGGCGTCCATAGATCCGGAAGACATGGATCCGAAAGACCGGCCAAGCCGTGCGACCGAAGCATTTTTCGGTCGCCGGCGCGGCAAGGCCATCCGTCCGCAGCAGGCAGCGGCACTGGAAAGCGGTTTCAGCACCTACCGGCTTGATCTGACGGCCGGACCGCCGGCCGACTTGCACAGCCTGTTCGAAGCCGATGTCCGCGCCATTCATCTCGAAATTGGTTTTGGTGGCGGCGAGCACCTGCTGCATCGGGCGACGGCGGCTCCTGAGACCGGTTTTGTCGGCGTCGAGCCTTTCGTCAACGGCATGGCCAAGATGATGATGGC
Source organism: Mesorhizobium sp. WSM4837 (assembly GCF_055811435.1). Lineage (NCBI taxonomy): Bacteria > Pseudomonadati > Pseudomonadota > Alphaproteobacteria > Hyphomicrobiales > Phyllobacteriaceae > Mesorhizobium > Mesorhizobium sp. WSM4837. The sequence goes on along the minus strand of NZ_JBVVQE010000005.1, from coordinate 138,575 downwards.
GGTCAGGGAACGGCCGCTTGCCAATCTTCGGGTCTATGACGACGACGCCACGCGCCTGCTCGACTGGCTCCCGCAAGCCTCGCTCGGCGGCATCGACCTTCTCTATCCCGATCCCTGGCCGAAGAAGAAACACTGGAAGCGCCGCTTCGTCAGTCCGGTCAATCTCGACCGTTTCGCGCGCGTGCTGAAGTCAGGCGGAACATTCCGCTTTGCGTCCGATATCGATAGCTATGTGAACTGGACGCTGCTGCACTGCCGGGCACATGAAGAGTTTGCGTGGCAGGCTGAAGAGGCAGCCGACTGGCAGCGGCCTTATAAGGGTTGGCCGGGTACACGCTACGAGGCGAAGGCCGTTCGCGAAGGCCGGCGGCCAGCCTACCTCACCTTCGTCCGAAGATAGTCCTATTCAAAGCGCGCCTAGGCGCGCTTTGACGTCGATGAGGACCAGAGATGTCCTCGTCCATGCGTCGCCGGACTTAGACTTAGAAGCGGCCGATCTTGTTGAAGGCGGCCGGATCCATGCCGAGATTGCGCAGATCGCGTGCGCGCGGCTTGCGGCCGGCTTCGACGGCGTGCGAAGCGGCGACGGCGCTGCCGAAGACGGTGAAGAAATCGCCGATGGCCGAGAAAACCTTGCGGTTGGTCATGATTATGCCCTTTCGCCTGCTGCAATGCGTGGTTGATTTTGTGCAACGCAGCATAGATAGGCGCGTACTGCCTGATATCACAGGGACGTTGGCGCATGGCCGCCATGCGCTCTGTGCAACGCTGCCGCCCCCAACAGTTTCGCCCACCCTGCATGCGGACAATTCATCTGCTTACCGACACGGACTGCATGCGGACTTGAAACGACGGCTGCGATCGTCTATATCAGGCTCAAATTCTTGGTCGGTATGGCGAAGAGTGGGTCCACCCGGTCCCGCTCTTTTTTGTTACCTTCCGGCCGCCGATGAAGCGACAGGGATAGAATGACGGCAACGGTACCCGACAGCGACGACCGCATCATCCGCGAAAGCGGCATCGATGCGCGCATCGCGCTGATCGTGCAGCCGGTTCTGCGTGCCATTGGCTTCCGCCTTGTCAGGGTGCATCTGACGGGCCAGAACGGACTGACGCTGCAGATCATGGCCGAACGCGAGGACGGCACCATGACCGTCGAGGATTGCGAAGAGGTCAGCCGGGCGGTGTCGCCGGCGCTCGATGTCGATGATCCGATCGAAAAGGCGTATCATCTCGAAGTGTCGTCGCCGGGGATCGACCGGCCGCTGGTCCGAAAGTCGGATTTCTCGACCTGGACGGGTCATCTGGTGAAGATGGAAACCTCGGTCCTCGTCGCCGACCGCAAGCGCTTCAAGGGCAAGATCGCCGAGAGCGACGCGGACGGCGTGCTGATCGAGCGCGACAAGGCGGCCTATGGCGAACAGCCGACGGTGCGTGTGCCCTACGATTCGATTGCCGAAGCACGGCTGATCCTGACCGACGACCTTATCCGCGACGCACTGTCGAAGGACAACAGGGCGCGCAAGGAAGCCAAGAAGCGCCGCGGCGAGCCCGAAGACGCGCCAGAGAGCGTAGAAGCGGGCGTAGAAGATGAAACCGAATAGGAAATGTGATTGGGCTGCCGGGCGCAAAGGCTCGGCAACAAGCTCGGGAGAAAAACGATGGTTGTAAGCGCAAACAGGCTTGAACTGCTGCAGATCGCCGATGCGGTCGCGCGTGAGAAGTCGATCGACAAGTCGATCGTCATCGCCGCCATGGCCGATGCGATCCAGAAGGCGGCGCGCTCGCGCTATGGCCAGGAAACCAACATCCGTGCCGACATCAATCCGAATACCGGCGAGATGAAGCTGCAGCGGCTGATGGAAGTGGTGGAGAAGGTCGACGACTATGCGACGCAGATCGCCATATCCTCGGCGCGTGAGCGCAATCCCGACGCCCAGCTCGGCGACTTCATTGCCGAACAGCTGCCGCCGATGGATTTCGGCCGCATCGCCGCCCAGTCGGCCAAGCAGGTCATCGTGCAGAAGGTGCGCGAGGCCGAGCGTGACCGCCAGTACGACGAGTACAAGGACCGTATCGGCGAGATCGTCAACGGTACTGTCAAACGCGTCGAATACGGCAACGTCATCGTCGATCTCGGCCGCGGTGAGGCGATAATCCGTCGCGACGAGCTGATCCCGCGCGAAAATTACAAATATGGCGATCGCGTCCGCGCCTATGTCTATGACGTGCGCCGCGAGCAGCGCGGTCCGCAGATATTCCTGTCGCGCACCCATCCGCAGTTCATGGCGAAGCTGTTCACCATGGAAGTGCCGGAAATCTACGACGGCATTATCGAGATCAAGTCGGTCGCCCGCGATCCGGGTTCGCGCGCCAAGATCGCCGTCATCTCGCGTGACAGTTCCATCGATCCGGTCGGCGCCTGTGTCGGCATGCGCGGCAGCCGCGTTCAGGCGGTGGTCGGCGAATTGCAGGGCGAGAAGATCGACATCATTCCGTGGTCGCCTTCGGCCGCTTCCTTCATCGTCAACGCGCTGCAGCCGGCGGAAGTCGCCAAGGTCGTGCTCGACGAGGACGCCGAACGCATCGAGGTCGTGGTGCCGGACGACCAGCTGTCGCTGGCCATCGGCCGCCGCGGCCAGAACGTCCGGCTCGCCTCGCAGCTCACCGGCTGGGATATCGACATCCTGACCGAGCAGGAAGAGAGCGAGCGACGCCAGAAGGAGTTCGTCGAACGCTCGGCTCTGTTCATGGATGCGCTCAACGTCGACGAGATGGTCGGCCAGGTGCTCGCCTCCGAAGGCTTCACCAGCGTCGAGGAAGTCGCCTATGTCGATGCCGACGAGATCGCGTCGATCGATGGCTTCGACGAGGACACCGCCTCGGAAATCCAGGCTCGCGCCCGCGAATATCTGGAGAAGATCGAAGCCGAGCATGACGAGAAGCGTAAGGCGCTCGGCGTCAAGGACGAGTTGCGTGAGATTCCAGGCGTGACCACCGCCATGATGGTGACGCTCGGCGAGGATGGCGTGAAGACGATCGAGGATTTCGCCGGCTATGCAGCCGATGATCTGACCGGCTGGAAGGAACGCAAGGACGGCGAGACGAAGGTATTCCCGGGCGTGCTCGCCAATCACGGCGTGTCGCGGGCCGATGCTGAACAGATGGTTCTGGCTGCTCGCCTCAAGGCCGGCTGGATCACCGAAGACGAGCTTGCAGCCGAAGACGTGCCGGCTGACGAAGCCGTTGGTGCGTGAGGTGAAACCGCATCGCACACAAGCCGCCCTTGGACGAGATGAACGATCGCACTTGCATCGTCACGCGCAAACAGGCCGAACCGGATGAACTGATCCGTTTCGTCGTCGGCCCGGATTCGGCCGTCGTTCCGGATATCAAGAAAAACCTGCCCGGACGCGGTTGCTGGGTGACTGCCGACCGCCTACATATCGACAAGGCGGCAGCGAAAAACCTGTTCGCTCGCGCCTTCAAGGCGCAGGTGACCGTGCCGGCCGATCTCGGCGACATGGTCGACGGGCTGCTTTCCAGATACGCTCTGGGCATGCTCGGTCTTGCCCGCAAGGCAGGCGCGATCGCGCTCGGCGCCACCAAGGTCGAGAGCGCGGTGCGTGGCGGGCTAGCGCTTTTCGTGTTGCATGCGACCGAGGCGTCAGATGACGGCGTCCGCAAGATCAGCCAGGCGCGACGGGCAACCGTCCACCTCGGTGGCCCCGCCATCCTTGCCTACAAACTTTTCTCCGAGGCCGAGTTGAGCTTGGCATTGGGGGGTACAAATGTGATACATGCTGCCGTTCTCGCGGGAGACGCGGGCAGGGCGGTCCAGAAGCGCATGGTTGCGCTCGACCGGTATCGGGGCGGTTCCCCGGACGATCTGGCAATGCTTGCGGCCGTTGCTGACGAAGATGATGCCGCAGAGGATATGGAATGAGCGATACGAAATCGGGCGACGACAAGACGTTGAGTGTTACGCCGAAGAAGACTTTGACGCTGAAGCGCCCCGGTACGGAACAGGGCACCGTGCGCCAGAGCTTCTCGCATGGCCGCACCAAGGCGGTCGTGGTCGAGACCAAGAAGCGCAAGTTCTCGCTGCCCGGTGACAAGCCGGAGCCGGCTGCTGCCCCTATGTCCGTCTTCACCCCGAAGCCACCGGTCGCGGCAGCGCCGGTTGTGCAGGAAGCGCCCAAGGCGCCGCCGCCTCCGCCGCCGGTCGAACGCGGCGGCATGGTGCTGAACCAATTGTCGCGCGATGAAATGGAGGCGCGCCGCCGGGCCCTTGAGGGTTCGAAGGTGCGCGACGTCGAGGATCGCCAGCGCGCCATCGACGAGGCCAAGCGCCGCGCCGAGGATGAAGAGCGCCGCCGTCGCGAGCGCGAGGAATCCGCGCGCCGCCAGGCCGAGGAAGAAGCCCGGCTGCAGGCCGAGGCCGAGTCCCGCCGGCGTGCCGAGGAAGAGGCGCGCCGCCGCGCGCCGCTGACCGCCGAACTGGCGACAGTCGACGACGAGGACATCAAGCCGAAGCGGACCGGCGCCGGCGCCCCGGTGCGCCGTCCGGTCACGCCGGAAGTGGCGCGTCCGGCCAAGCCGACCAAGAGCGAGGAAGATCGCCGCCGCGGCAAGCTGACGCTGAATGCCGCACTTTCCGATGAGGATGCGCGTGCGCGTTCGCTGTCGTCGATGCGTCGGCGCCAGGAGAAATTCAAGCGCGCGCTGCATAACGAACCGCGCGAGAAAGTCATGCGCGAAGTGATACTTCCCGAAACCATCACCATCCAGGAACTGGCGCAGCGCATGTCCGAGCGCGCCGTCGATGTGGTCAAGTTCTTCATGAAACAGGGCCAGATCCTGAAGCCGGGCGACGTCATCGACGCCGACACGGCCGAACTGGTCGCTACCGAATTCGGCCACACGGTTCGCCGCGTCGCCGAGTCCGACATCGAGGAAGGCCTCTTCAACATCGCCGATCGTCCCGAGGATCTCGAGCCGCGTCCGCCGGTGGTGACCATCATGGGCCATGTCGATCACGGCAAGACGTCGCTGCTCGATGCCATCCGCAATGCCAATGTTGTGTCCGGCGAGGCCGGCGGCATCACCCAGCATATCGGCGCCTATCAGGTCGAGAAGAACGGTAACAAGATCACCTTCATCGACACGCCTGGCCACGCCGCCTTCACGGCGATGCGCGCCCGTGGCGCTCAGGCGACCGACATCGCCATCCTGGTAGTGGCGGCCGACGACAGCGTGATGCCGCAGACGATCGAATCGATCAGCCATGCCAAGGCGGCCGGCGTTCCGATCATTGTGGCGATCAACAAGATCGACAAGCATGACGCCGACCCGCAGAAGGTGCGCTCGGAACTGCTGCGCCACGAAGTCTTCGTCGAATCGATGGGCGGCGAGGTGCTGGACGTCGAAGTGTCGGCGACCAAGGGCACCAATCTCGACAAGCTACTCGAAGCGATCCTGCTGCAGGCCGAAATCCTCGACCTGAAGGCCAATCCGGACCGCACCGCCGAGGGCGTCGTCATCGAAGCACAACTCGACAAGGGCCGCGGCCCCGTCGCCACGGTGCTGGTCCAGACCGGCACGCTGATGCCTGGCGACATCCTTGTTGCCGGTAACGAATGGGGCCGGGTGCGCGCGCTGGTCAACGACCGCGGCGGGCAGATCAAGGAAGCGCCGCCGGCGATGCCCGTGGAAGTGCTCGGACTGCAGGGAACCCCGCAGGCCGGCGACCGCTTCGCCGTCGTCAACAACGAGGCCCGCGCCCGCGAGATCACCGAATATCGCCAGCGTCTGGCGCGTGAGAAGGCGGTGGCCAAGCATGCCGGCCAGCGTGGTTCGCTCGAACAGATGATGTCGCAACTGCAGACGAGCGGGCTGAAGGAATTCCCGCTGGTCATCAAGGGCGACGTGCAGGGCTCGATCGAGGCGATCAGCGCGGCGCTGGACAAGCTCGGCACCGACGAGGTGCGTGCGCGCATCGTTCATGCGGGCGCCGGCGGCATCACCGAAAGCGATGTCTCGCTGGCGGAAACCTCCGGCGCCGCAATCATCGGCTTCAACGTTCGCGCCAATGTGCAGGCGCGTGCGGCGGCCGCGGCTGCAGGCATCGAGATCCGCTACTACTCGATCATCTACAACCTTGTGGATGACGTGAAGGCGGCGCTGTCCGGCCTGCTGTCGCCGGAGCGTCGTGAGACCTTCATTGGCAATGCCGAGATCCTTGAGATCTTCGACATCACCAAGGTCGGCAAGATCGCCGGCTGCCGTGTCACCGAAGGCAAGGTCGAGCGCGGTGCGGGCGTTCGCCTGATCCGCGACAACGTCGTCATCCACGAAGGCACGCTGAAGACGCTGAAGCGCTTCAAGGACGAAGTTGCGGAGGTTCCGGGTGGCCAGGAATGCGGCATGGCCTTCCAGAACTACGAAGACATGCGCGTCGGCGACGTCATCGAGTGCTTCCGCGTCGAGATGGTGACCAGGACGCTCTGAGTTCGAGCAACTTGAGTTCGAGCATTTACAGACCGGGCGGTGGTCGAAAGGCTGCCGCCTGAACCATGATCCCGAAAAGTGGTATCCGGTTTTCGGAGAAGATCATGGTCAACAAAAAATAGAGCCTGATCCATTCCGATTTCTATCGGGATGGATCAGGCTTTAAAGCATATGAGACATGCGGCGCGGTCCCATCCCGTGCCTCACGATTTCAGGATAGAGAAAAATGCCCCGTTCAACCACGTCAGGTCCATCCCAGCGCATGCTTCGCGTCGGCGAGCAGGTGCGTCATGCGCTGTCGGAAACCTTGCAACGCGGCGAGATCCTCGATCCATTGATCGAGAATTCGGTGGTTTCGGTCTCGGAGGTGCGCATGTCGCCCGATCTGAAGATCGCCACCGCCTTCGTCTCGCCGCTTGGCGCCAGTGATGCCGATGCGGTGGTCGAGGCGCTCAACAAGCATGCGAAATTCGTGCGCGGCCGCGTTTCCGGCGCGCTCCGGCAGATGAAGTACATGCCGGAATTCCGCTTCCGGCTCGACACCAGCTACGACAATTTCCAGAAGATCAACGAATTGTTGCACTCGCCCGAAGTGGCGCGCGATCTCGGCCCAGACGCCCAGATCGGCGACCAGAACAAAGACAACGACAAGGACGAAAAATAGTGGCGCGTCGCGGCAAGAAGAAGGGTCGGCCGATCTCCGGCTGGCTGGTGCTGGACAAACCCGTCGGCATGGGTTCGACCGAAGCCGTCTCCAAGATCAAATGGCTGTTCCAGGCGGAAAAGGCCGGCCATGCCGGCACGCTCGACCCGCTCGCTTCCGGCATGCTGCCGATCGCGCTCGGCGAAGCGACCAAGACCGTCCCCTATGTCCAGGATGGCGCCAAGATCTACCGCTTCACGGTTGCCTGGGGTGAGGAGCGTTCGACCGATGACCTCGAAGGGCCGGTGACGAAAAGCTCCGAGCAGCGTCCGGCTGAAGCCGATGTGCTTTTGCTGATGCCGAAATACACCGGCGTCATCATGCAGACACCGCCGCAATTTTCGGCCATCAAGATCGCAGGCGAGCGCGCCTATGATCTTGCCCGCGACGGCGCGACGGTCGACATTCCGGCGCGGGAAGTCGAGATCGGCCGCCTCGACCTGATCGAGCACAGTGCTGAGAGCACCATTTTCGAGGTCGAATGCGGCAAGGGCACCTATGTCCGCTCGCTGGCCCGCGACATGGGCCGCGATCTCGGCTGTTTCGGTCACATCGCCGAACTGCGCCGGATCGAGGTCGAGCCGTTCACGCAGGAAGACTTCGTCACCATCGCCGAGCTGGAAGCCGCCCGCTTGGGCGAACAGCCCGATGAGGGTTCGAATTCAGCGGACACGGTGCCGGTCGACTTCGACGCCATCGACGCGTTTCTGGTCGACACGTCAGCCGCGCTCGACTGCCTGCCGCAGATCGCGATCAGCGACGACGCGGCAACAAAAATCCGCCTCGGCAACCCGGTCATCATCCGTGGCCGCGACGCGCCGGTGGAAGCCGAGGAAGCCTGCGCCACGGCGCGCGGCAAGCTGGTCGCCATCGGCGCCATCGAGCAAGGCATGTTCAAGCCGAAGCGGGTCTTTGCCGGCTGAGCCCCCTCGTCTAATCTCGATCAGAGGTACATTCGAGGGGCACATGGCAAAGGCCGAGACGATCAGGAAGCGGGCGCCGGTGACAGCACGGCGGCCACCGATCGGCGCATCACCAGGCACACTGATCGCCGACCCTGCGGCGCGGCGCAGCGAACTGCGACTGACACTGATGTCGCCCGACAAATTCGAGACAATCGAAGATGCCAGCATCAACGACCTGAATGCTCATTGCAACGCATGGCCGGTCATCTGGCTCGATTGCACCGGTCTCGCCAACATCCCGCTGATCGAGGAGATCGGCCGGATTTTCAGCCTGCATCCGCTGGCGCTGGAAGACGTCGTCAACACCGGCCAGCGGCCGAAGGTGGACTTCTTCGAGGACCATGCCTTCGTCGTCGTCAGGATGATCGACGACGTCACCGCGCATCGTTACGAGCAGATCGCGGTCTTCTTCGGCAGGAACTTCGTCGTCACCTTCCAGGAGCGCGAAGGCGATCCGTTCGATCCCGTGCGCAAGCGCATCGAAAGCTCGATGCCCAACCGGCTGCGCTCACGCGGCGCCGACTATCTCGCCTATGCGCTGATCGACGCCATCGTCGACAGTTATTTCCCGCCGATCGAGACCGCCGGCGACTTGGTCGACAGCATCGAGGACCAGATGCTGCGCGCGGCGGACAAGCACCAGATGCGGCGGCTTCACGAGTTGCGGCGCGACGCCAACGTGCTGAAGGGGGTGCTTTGGCCGATGCGCGACGCGCTGGCGACGCTGATCCGCAACGACGTGCCCTACGTCAAGCCAGAGACCAAGATCTTCCTGAACGACACGCTCGATCACTCGCTTCGGCTCATCGAACTGGTCGAAACCCAGCGCGACATGCTGACCGGTCTGATCGAGATGCATCTGTCGCTGAGTCAGGCACGCACCAGCGACGTCATCAGCTATCTGACGATCGTCTCGGTGATCTTCATCCCGCTCACCTTTCTCGCTGGCGTGTGGGGCATGAACTTCGACCCCGAAGCCTCGCCATGGAACATGCCGGAGCTGAAGGCCCAATACGGCTATCCGGCAGCGCTGGTGTTCATGGCCGTTGTCGCGCTCGTGCTTGTCGCCTTCTTCAGATGGAAGAAGTGGCTTTAGCCGAGGCGAAATCTTCGTTTGTGCAGCAAAAAGCCGGCTTGTGAATTGGGCTGGTGTTTTTGCCTGAATTGCCCTATATGCGCCGCAGCATCGTGCAATGCCACGTTGCTTGTACCGGCCCCTGCTGGACGACATCCCGGCCGAGGGCGTCCCGTTTCCTCAAACAGATAAGGAAAAACACGATGTCGATTACTGCCGAGCGCAAGAAGGAATTGATGGGTGAATTCGCAACCGCTAAGGGCGATACCGGGTCTCCGGAAGTCCAGGTGGCCATCCTTTCCGAGCGCATCAAGAACCTGACCGACCATTTCAAGGACCACAAGAAGGATAACCATTCCCGCCGTGGTCTGCTCGCTCTCGTCTCCCAGCGCCGCAGCCTGCTTGATTATCTCAAGCGCAAGGACGACGCGCGCTATCAGACGCTGATCGAGAAGCTCGGTCTGCGCCGTTGACGAATTGACCGGCGGGTTCTTTCGAGAGCCCGCCGGTCGCGCATTGGAGCAGTCCGTTGCTCCAATGAAGGAAGTAGAGCGCCGCGCTTCGATTTGGACGCGCACATGGGACGCTCTGAACTTTGAATTTGCGCAAGGCATTTCCGAGAGCCGCGGTTTTCGGGTCATGCGCAAGGCCAGTCGGATCGATTGGCCAGACCCGGTTTCGATATAGCACAGGGCCATTCGAAACCGCCCATGGACGGTCATGGGGCAGGATTGCAGGACGCTCGCGCGGCACCCGCGCCGGATTTACCCGAGCTTCCCGTTGTCTTGCCCGTGGCTGCCCGAGAAACGAAGCCAAGGGAAAGGGGCACTCGCGCACGGTGAAATGGCGCGGCCCTTTCCGCATATGAAGGACAAGACATGTTCAATCACCACAAAGTGGAAATCGAATGGGGCGGCCGTCCGCTCATCCTCGAAACCGGCAAGATTGCGCGCCAGGCTGACGGCGCGGTGCTCGCCACCTACGGCGAAACCAAGGTTCTCGCCACCGTCGTTTCGATGAAGGAACCAAAACCGGGCCTCGATTTCTTCCCGCTGACCGTCAACTACCAGGAAAAGACCTATGCCGCCGGCAAGATCCCGGGCGGCTATTTCAAGCGCGAAGGCCGTCCGAGCGAAAAGGAAACGCTGGTTTCCCGTCTCATCGACCGTCCGATCCGCCCACTCTTCGCTGACGGTTACAAGAACGACACGCAGATCGTTGTCACCGTCGTCCAGCATGATCTCGAAAACGACCCGGACATCCTGTCGATCGTCGCCACCTCGGCGGCTTTGACGCTGTCCGGCGTCCCTTTCATGGGTCCGATCGGCGGCGCCCGCGTCGGCTACATCAACGGCGAATATGTGCTCAATCCGCATGTCGACGAGATGCAGGAATCCAAGCTTGACCTGATCGTCGCCGGCACCTCCGACGCCGTGCTGATGGTCGAGTCCGAAGCCAAGGAACTCGGCGAGGATCTGATGCTCGGCGCCGTCATGTTCGGCCATCGCGGCTTCCAGCCGGTGATCGACGCCATCATCAAGCTGGCAGAAGTCGCCGCCAAGGATCCGCGTGACTTCACCGCGCCGGATTATTCGGCGCTTGAAGCCGAGATGCTGAAGATCGTCGAAGGCGAGCTTCGCGATGCCTACAAGATCACCGACAAGCAGAAGCGCTATGCCGCCGTCGACGCCGTCAAGGCGAAGGTCAAGGCTGCGTTCGCACCCGCCGAAGGCGAAGAAGCCAAGTATACGTCCGAGCAGATCGGCACCGTGTTCAAGGAGCTCCAGGCCAAGGTCGTGCGCTGGAACATCCTCGACACCGGTTCGCGCATCGACGGCCGCGATCTGAAGACGGTTCGCAAGATCGTCTCCGAAGTCGGCGTCCTGCCGCGCACCCACGGCTCGGCGCTGTTCACCCGCGGCGAGACCCAGGCGCTGGTCGTCGCCACGCTCGGCACCGGCGAGGACGAGCAGTATGTCGATTCGCTGACCGGCATGTACAAGGAGAAGTTCCTCCTTCACTACAACTTCCCTCCCTATTCGGTCGGTGAAACCGGTCGCATGGGTTCGCCCGGCCGCCGCGAAATCGGCCACGGCAAGCTCGCCTGGCGCGCGATCCGCCCGATGCTGCCGACATCGGACCAGTTCCCCTACACGCTGCGCGTCGTCTCGGAGATCACCGAGTCCAACGGCTCGTCGTCGATGGCTACCGTCTGCGGCACCTCGCTGGCGCTGATGGATGCCGGTGTGCCGCTGGCCAAGCCGGTCGCCGGCATCGCCATGGGTCTGATCAAGGAAGGCGAGCGCTTCGCGGTGCTCTCCGACATCCTCGGCGACGAGGACCATCTCGGCGACATGGACTTCAAGGTTGCCGGCACCGCCAACGGCATCACCTCGCTGCAGATGGACATCAAGATCGAGGGCATCACCGAGGAGATCATGAAGATCGCACTGGATCAGGCCAAGGACGGCCGCCAGCATATCCTCGGCGAAATGGGCCATGCGCTGTCCGGCGCGCGCTCCGAACTCGGCGAATTCGCGCCGCGCATCGAGGTCATGCACATCCCGACCGACAAGATCCGCGACGTGATCGGCTCGGGCGGCAAGGTCATCCGCGAGATCGTCGAAAAGACCGGCGCCAAGATCAACATCGAGGACGACGGCACGGTCAAGATCGCTTCGTCCAACGTCAAGGAGATCGAGGCGGCGAAGAAGTGGATCCACACCATCGTCGCCGAGCCGGAAGTCGGCGAAATCTACGAGGGCACGGTCGTCAAGACCGCCGACTTCGGCGCTTTCGTCAACTTCTTCGGTCCGCGTGACGGCCTCGTCCACATCTCGCAGCTCGCCAATGATCGCGTCGCCAAGACTTCGGACGTCGTCAAGGAAGGCGACAAGGTCTGGGTCAAGCTGATGGGCTTCGACGAACGCGGCAAGGTACGCCTGTCGATGAAGGTCGTCGACCAGGCCACCGGCAAGGAAATCGCCCGCGACAAGAAGGCCGACGGCGAAGAAGACGCCGCCTGAGCGATCTGACCGAACAATCGAAACGGGCGCGCCGACAGGTCGCGCCCGCTTTCATTTTCTGGTCAAGCCAGCTGCACTTCGAGATCGAAAAATGTCCGCTGAGCCGCTGAAGACACTGTTCCATCCGTTCGAGGCGGAGGCTGTTTCCTTGCCGCGTAAGGGCGAGCGTGTCCTCTTTCTGGGCGCTGAGCCGGGCTTCCGCCTGCCCGAAGGTTTTGATGCAGCACTGCATCTGGTGCAAGGCTTCCGGCCGCACTATCGCGCGCTGCAGGCGGCCGGTTCCTCCGTCACGCCGCGCCTGGAGGGCGAAGGCTTCGATGCGGCATTGGTGCTTGCCGGCCGCCATCGCGGGCAGAACGAATTGCGCATCGCCGAGGCTATCGAGTGTGTGAGGCCGGGCGGATCGATTGTCGTTGCCGGCGCCAAGGACGATGGCATTGCCAGCCTGCGCAAGCGCATCGACGAGCTTGTGCCGCTCGACGGCCATTTGCCGAAACATCACGGCATCGCCTTCTGGTTTCATCAACCTGCCGATGCTGCGCTCGCAACGGCACTTCGCGCCGCCAATCCAGCCCTTCTGGTCGAGGATCGGTTCCGCACCGCGCCAGGCATGTTCTCTTTCGACAAGATCGATGCAGGTTCGAGATTGCTGGTCGACAATCTGCCCGGCGATCTGCGTGGCAGCGTTGCCGATTTCTGCGCCGGCTGGGGCTATGTGGCGGCCGAAATCGCCGCCCGCTCACCTGGCATATCGGCGCTCGATCTCTACGAGGCCGAGTTCGATGCGCTGGAGGCGGCGAAAGGCAATATCGGCAACACAGCGACGGAACCCAATTTCTTCTGGATCGATCTTTTGAGCGAGCCGGTCGAGCGGCGCTATGACGCCATCGCCATGAACCCGCCCTTCCATCGCAGCCGGGCGGCCGAGCCCGAGATCGGCACCGGCATGATCCGCGCCGCGGCAAAGGCGCTGAAGCCGGGCGGGCGGCTGTTCATGGTGGCGAACCGCCAGCTTCCCTACGAGCCGGTGCTGGCGGCCGCCTTCTCCAGCCATGCCGAGATCGCCCGCGACGGCATGTTCAAGGTTTTCGCGGCGCGCCGCTGAAGGCTGGTTCACGGGACCAATGCATGTCGCGCAAAAGTGCGCAGCGGTTTTGCGATAACGACATGCATAAACAAGAACTTAAAGCGCGTCGCATGAATCCATTCAAACGCGACGCGCTTTAAGGCATCTTCTGCGGCCGAAATTACTCTCGTCCGCTGTCGGTCCGCTTCAGCTCGTCGAGCGCCGGCATCGACACGATGTGGTAGCCGGAATCGACATAGTGGATTTCGCCGGTGACGCCCGACGACAGGTCGGACAGCAGATAGAGCGCGGAACCACCGACTTCGTCGATGGTCACTGTGCGGCGCAGCGGCGAATTGCGCTGCTGGTAGGAAAACATGTGGCGTGCGTCGGAAATCCCGGCGCCGGCCAGTGTCCGCACCGGTCCGGCGGATATGCCGTTCACCCTGATGCCGCGCGGGCCGTAGTCGTTGGCGAGATAGCGGACGCTGGCTTCAAGCCCGGCCTTGGCGACGCCCATGACGTTGTAGTTCGGCATGACGCGGACCGAACCGGCATAGGTCAGTGTGATCATCGAGCCGCCGTCCTTCATCAGCGCGGCCGCATGACGGGCGACCTCGGTGAAGGAATAGCAGGAGATGACCATGGTGCGGACGAAATTGTCGCGGCTGGTGTCGGCGTAAAGGCCTTTCAGCTCGTTCTTGTCGGAAAAGCCGATGGCGTGGACGACGAAGTCCAGGCCGCCCCAGGCCTCGCCCAAGGTCTCGAAGGTAGCGGCAACCGATGCGCTGTCCTCGACGTCGCAAGGCACGACCAGCGAGGAGCCGAGCTTGTCGGCGAGCGGCTTGACCCGGCGCCCGAAGGCTTCGCCCTGATAGGTGAAGGCGAGTTCCGCCCCATGTTCGGACAGTTTCCGGGCGATGCCCCAGGCGATCGAATGGTCGTTGGCGACACCCATGACAAGCCCGCGCTTGCCCTTCATCAATCCGTCCATGGCGGCAGTCCTTATGCGGAATAGCGCTGGAAAATCAGCGTTGCGTTGGTGCCGCCGAAACCGAACGAGTTGGACAAGACGGTGTCGATCCTGGCATCGTCGATGCGCTCTCGCACGATCGGCATACCCTCGAATTCCGGATCGAGCTGCTCGATATGGGCGCTCTCGCCGATGAAGCCGCCTTGCATCATCAGGATCGAGTAGATCGATTCCTGCACGCCGGCCGCACCCAGCGAGTGGCCGGTCAGTGATTTCGTCGAGGTGATGAACGGCATGTTTTCGCCGAACACCTCGCGGATCGCGCCCATTTCCCTGGAATCGCCGACCGGCGTCGAGGTGCCGTGCGTGTTGATGTAGTCGACCGGCGAAGAGACGGTCGCCAGCGCCTGCCGCATGCAGCGCACCGCGCCTTCGCCCGAGGGCGCCACCATGTCGAAGCCGTCGGAGGTCGCGCCATAGCCGACGACCTCGGCGTAGATCTTGGCGCCGCGCGCCTTGGCGTGCTCGAGTTCTTCCAGCACCAGCACGCCGGCGCCGCCGGCAATGACGAAGCCGTCGCGATCGACGTCATAGGCGCGCGAGGCAGCCGATGCCCGGTCGTTGAACTTGGAGGACATGGCGCCCATCGCGTCGAACAGGTCCGACATCGTCCAGTCGAGATCCTCATGGCCGCCGGCGAAGACCATGTCCTGCTTGCCCCACTGGATCAGTTCGTAGCCATTGCCGATGCAATGCGCCGAGGTCGAGCAGGCCGAAGAGATCGAATAATTGACGCCGTGGATCTTGAACCAGGTGGCGAGCGTCGCCGAAGCGGTCGACGACATCGCCTTCGGCACCGCGAACGGGCCGATGCGCTTGGGGCTGCCGTTCTTGAGCGTGGTTTCAGCGGCCTCGACGATGGTTCTGGTCGATGGTCCGCCCGATCCCATGACGATGCCGGTGCGCTCATTGGTGATGTCGTTCTCGCCAAGTCCAGCGTCCACGATCGCCTGGTCCATGGCGACATGGTTCCAGGCCGCACCTTGCGACAGGAAGCGCATGGCGCGGCGATCGATCAGCGCGGCTGGGTCGAGCGTCGGCGCTCCCCAGACCTGGCAGCGGAAGCCGTGTTCGGCGAAGGAATCGGAGAAGCTGATGCCGGATCTGGCATCATGCAGCGAGGCCTGCACCTCGTTGGCATTGTTGCCGATCGACGACACGATGCCGAGGCCTGTCACTACGACCCGTCTCATTCGCAACTCCTTCCAGCGCATGAACCCGAAACCTGCCGGACCGAAACCTGCCGGACAAGGGTGCGCAAATTAAGTTCTACAGCTTCCCTTGCGCCTCCCGCGGACTCGCCGCGCTGCGCAGGCGCCGGTCAGGCGGCGGCCGATTGCTTGGACAGACCCACCTTGAGATCCGTTGCTGCGTATATGGGTTCGCCATCCGCCTTCAGCCAGCCATCGGCGATACCCAGCACCAGCCGGCCGCGCATCACGCGCTTGAAATCCACGCCATATTCTACCTTCTTGACCGACGGCGTCACCATGCCTTTGAATTTCACTTCGCCGGTCGACAGCGCCATGCCCTTGCCCGGCTCGCCGAGCCAGCCGAGGTAGAATCCCGTCAATTGCCACATGGCGTCGAGGCCCAGGCACCCCGGCATGATCGGGTTGCCGATGAAGTGGCAGGCGAAAAACCACAGGTCCGGCTTGATGTCGAATTCGGCGCGGATGAAGCCCTTGTCGAAGGCGCCGCCGGTCTCGCTGATTTCGGTGATGCGGTCGAACATCAGCATCGGCGGATAGGGGAGCTGGGCGTTTCCAGGTCCGAACAGCTCGCCGCGGGCGCAGGCAAGCAGTTCCTCGTAATCGTAGCTGGATTTCGAAACCGCCATCAGTCTCCGTCCCCAATAATCGTCCGGGCGGTAGCGCGCCCTTGTCGTTGGTTTCCTAACACAATCTATTTCAGGCCGGAAACCGGCGTTTGCGCTTAACCCGCCCGCCTGCCGGGGTCAATGCGCGCTATTGATCGTATTCGGCCGACAGAATATATGTCGGGGGATGTCCAGGTTCGGTCAATGTTGGTTTTTTGCCGTTCTGGACAGGTTTTGAGGCGAAACTTGAGCTTGGATGGATAGATGGATCTGGGCTGCCGGAAGGAAAATGTCGCTGTGGACAAGCGGGTTCGCGAAGCTGGCCTGAGGCCGACGCGTCAGCGCATTGCGCTGGCCGATCTGCTTTTTGCCAAAGGCGACCGCCATCTGTCGGCCGAGGAACTGCACGAGGAGGCAATCGCCGCCGGCGTGCCGGTATCGCTCGCCACCGTCTACAACGCCCTTCATCAATTCACCCAGGCGGGCCTTCTGCGCATCCTGGCCGTCGAGGGGTCGAAGACCTACTTCGACACCAACACCTCCGATCACCATCATTTCTACATTGAGGGCGAAAACAGGATTTTTGACATCGCCAGCGGTCCTGTCACGGTTTCCAACCTGCCGGAGCCGCCGGAGGGCATGGAGATCGCCAATGTCGATATTGTGGTGAGGCTGCGCCCGAAACGCTGCGAGTGATCGGCGCTGATGAGGCCGCGAGATACCGTCTCGCCTGATCGGCCTCTAAAGCGCGTCGCGTTTGGCCGGCCTCATGCGACGCGCTTCAGGTTGTTGTTTTTACGCATGTCGTTATCGCAAAACCGCTGCGCACTTTTGCGCGACATGCGTTGGACCATCATCCCGAACCGGCAAGAAGAGGTCAGTCCTTGACCCGTTCGCCCGGATAGGCGCCCCAGACCAGCGACTGGGCGAGCCAGCCGGTGTGGCCACTGAAGGTCATTTCGCACCACTGGCCGTCACAGGACTTGATCGTGCCCATGGCGCCAGGCTCGACGATTGCGACGATGCCGGCATCCTTTTGCGGGTCGTCGAGCAGGTTGATTCGGGCATCTTTGCCGCGCTGCCAGGGTGCTACGATCGCCGTGCGGCGACCTGAAAGCAGCGACTGGTTGATCCAGCCTTCCGAGCCGTCGGCATCGCGCACCCGACGCCAGGTGTCGAATTCCTGGACGATCTCCATCGGCAGGCCGGGCTTCATATACATCCAGTCGACGGAATAGTTGACGCCTGGTCCGACGCGGGAGTTGACGCGGCCGGCCTTCAGGCTGACGAAGCGCGGCAGCGGCAGGCCGCTCGGCCCGAGCGTGACGCTCTGGGTCGGTGCTGCCGCATTCTGTGCCGCCACATCCGGGGAATAAAGCAGAGCGCCGAGAAATGCTGCGCTGAGGGCCAGGCGGAGCGACGCGAAACCAGACACTTTCGTTCCCTTTCGGCGCCGGCTCATCGCCCTGGCGCCCCTTTTTCTTTGTCTTCGGCGGAACCTCTTGTTACATGGAGAACTGGCACCGCGACCGGCCTGCAGTTTCGCCTGTCTTGGTTAAAGAGGTCTCAACGAGGTCGGGTTCGAGGAAACAATGGTAGGCAGAAAAAGGCCCCTCGTCGTCATCACGCGGAAGCTGCCCGACCCGGTCGAGACCCGCATGCGTGAGCTTTTCGACGCCCGGCTGAATGTCGAAGACCGGCCGATGACGCAGCCGGAATTGGTCGCGGCGGTCAAGGAAGCCGACGTGCTGGTGCCGACCATAACCGATCAAATCGACGCGGCGCTGATCGCTCAGGCCGGCGACAACCTCAAGCTGATCGCCAATTTCGGCAACGGCGTCGACAAGATCGACGTGTCAGCAGCAGCGAAGAAGGGCATTACCGTCACCAACACGCCGAACGTGCTGACCGAAGATACCGCCGACATGACCATGGCGCTGATGCTGGCGGTGCCGCGGCGGCTGGCGGAAGGCGCCAATGTGCTGACCGGCGACAAGAAATGGGCCGGCTGGTCGCCGACCTGGATGCTCGGCCGGCGTATCTGGGGCAAACGCCTCGGCATTGTCGGCATGGGCCGCATCGGCACCGCCGTCGCCCGGCGGGCCAAGGCCTTTGGCCTGTCGATCCACTATCACAACCGCCATCGCGTCCTTGCTGCGGTCGAGGATGAGCTGGAGGCGACCTATTGGGAAAGCCTCGACCAGATGCTTGCCCGCATGGACATCATTTCGGTCAATTGTCCGTCGACGCCGGCGACCTTCCATCTGCTTTCGGCGCGGCGGCTGGCGCTTCTGCAACCGTCCGCTTACATCGTCAACACGGCGCGCGGCGACATCATCGACGAGGACTCTCTGGTCAAGCTGATCCAGGACGGCAAGATCGCCGGCGCCGGGCTCGACGTCTACGAGCATGAGCCGGCGCTGAACAGCAAATTGCTGAAGCTCGCCGCCAAGGGCAAGGTCGTGCTGTTGCCGCATATGGGGTCGGCGACGCTCGAAGGCCGGATCGACATGGGCGAGAAGGTGATCATCAACATCCGCGCCTTCTTCGATGGCCATCGGCCGCCGGATCGCGTACTGCCGCTGCGGACGTGACCGGCTGCCATCTTAAGTTAGCGTATACTTACGAAAGCACCTTGCGCATGGTGATCGAGGTCGGTCGGTCATAGCCAGTGTGCGCCGTCCGTTCCGTTTCGCGAAAGCCAAGGCGGGCAAAGGCCGCGTGATTCCCGGTCAATTCGATCCGCGTCTGAAGCTCGATCGCAGGCTTGCCGCGGTCGCAGGCAAGGTCCTCGACAGCTTGCATCAGCCGCCTGGCAATGCCTTGTCCCCGAAAATCCGGTTCGACCGCGAGCTTTCCGACATAGAAATCTCTGGCCCGCTCGAGGACAAAAACGCAGCCGACAATCCTGCCGTCGTTCAGCGCCGCAAAGCCCGTCTCCTGCCGGGCCTTGTCGCGGAGATTCTCGACCGTGAGCCGATGCGCCGACGATGGCGGATCGATGACGCCGTCCATGGCAGCGAAGGCGCGCATGATCAGCGCCAGCACCTCGTCCCAACGCTCGAAATCGGCCGGAAGCTGCGCGACGGAAACCAGGCTGCCCAAAATCTAGCTGCTCTTGTAGCGGATCGTGTCGAAGCGCGCGGCCAACGCATCGTAAAGCAGCAGCCGGCCGACCAGCGGCTCGCCGATGCCGGCGATCAGCTTGATCGCCTCCATGGCCTGCAGCGTGCCGACGACGCCGGTCAGCACGCCGAGCACGCCGGCCACGGCGCAGGATGGCACCAGGCCGGCCGGCGGTGGTTCCGGGAAAAGATCGCGATAACTCGGATTCGGCCTGCCGTCGGTGCCGGTCTCGAACGGTTTCAGCACGGTCACCGAGCCGTCGAAGCGGCCGACGGCGGCATGGACCAGCGGCCGCTTTTCCGCGGCGCAGGCGTCGGCCACCGCATAACGGGTTTCGAAATTGTCGGAGCCGTCGACGACGATGTCATATCGGGCGACTAGGGCAGGGGCGTTGTCCGCCGTCAGCCTGAGATTGTGTAGTTCCACGGCGACGTTGGGGTTGATGCGGGCGATCGCCGCCTTGGCACTGTCGGTCTTCGCCATGCCGACAGCGCCGGTGCCGTGGATCACCTGCCTTTGCAGGTTCGACAGCGAGACGCTGTCGTCGTCGACGATGCCGAGCGTGCCGATGCCGGCTGCGGCAAGATATTCAAGCACCGGCGCTCCCAGCCCGCCGGCGCCGACGACCAGGACCCGAGCCCGCTTCAGTCGCTGCTGGCCGGCGCCACCGATCTCGGGCAGCACGATGTGGCGGGCGTAGCGTTCGAGTTCTTCGTCGGTGAGCGCGGTGGTGATCATCGCCGGACCATATAGCGGGAGAAAAACCTTGTCAGGCGGTAATGCACGTTGCCAAAGCCTGCCACCGGCCTGCCCATCGGGGTGCGCAGCGGTTGAATGGTGAATAGTGAATAGTGAATAGTGAATAGTGAATAGTGAATAGTGAATAGTGAATAGTGAATAGTGAATAGCGACCACTCAGTAGTGATTAGTGATTAGTGATTAGTGAAATAATGGCGCTCTCACCACCATTCACCATTCACCATTCACCATTCACCATTCACCGAACCGTGCCATGATCGACGGTCAAAAACTGCGCGCGTCCGTCGAGACTGGAAAACAGCGCCGCATCGGTCCCGGTCATGAAAGCCTGGCAATTCAGCTCTTCGAGGATCGAGAACAGCGCGGCGCGTCGGCCCGCGTCGAGATGGGCGGCGATTTCGTCGAGCAGCAGGATCGGCGTCATGCCAGACATCTCGCCGGTCAGCCGGGCGTGCGACAGGACCATGCCGACCAGCAGCGCCTTCTGCTCGCCCGTCGAACAGAGTTCGGCCGGCATCGCCTTGGGCCGGTGCCGCACCACGAGGTCCGACCGGTGCGGGCCGTCGAGCGTGCGCCCGGCGGCGCGGTCGCGATCGCGAGCTTCGGCAAGCGCGCGGCGGAACCGCTCCTCGACATCGACAGCCGCGCTGGTTGTGACCTCGCTTTCCAGCGCGCCGGACAGGCCGATGTCGACTTGCGGAAATGGACCGGAGCTTGGCAGCCTGTCGATCATGGCGGTGAGCAGGCGCACCAGTTCGGCACGCGCCGCGGCAATCGCCACACCGGTTTCGGCCATTTGCGTCTCGATCGCATCGAACCAGGCGCCATCGCGCGAGCCTTCGGCGAGCAGTCGATTGCGGCCGCGCATCGCTTTTTCGTAGTCGAGCGCGCGCTGGCCGTGGCCCGGATCGATCGCCAGCACCTGCCGGTCGAGAAAGCGCCGCCGATCTGCGGCCGGCCCGGTGAACAATGCATCCATCGCCGGTGTCAGCCAGACGACGCGCAACCATTCCAGCATGTCCTCCGCCGAGCGCGCCGCCGCGCCGTTGATCCGCACCCGCCGGCCGCCTTCGGCGGCGTCGCCGCCCGCGATGCCGGTGCCGATCTCGACCGGGCCGACCGGCCCATCGAGCCGGGCATGAATGGCAAAGCCGCCGTCGCCGCCTTCGCGCGCCACGTCGGCATAAGGCGCACGGCGCAGGCCGCGCCCCGGCGTCAACAGGGAAATCGCCTCCAGCAGATTGGTTTTGCCGGCACCATTGTCACCGGAAAAAACCACCGGGCCGGGATCGAGATCGATCGAAAGTGTTGTGTAATTGCGGAAATTGGTAAGCGAAAGCTTACTTATATGAGTCTGCTGATCGCGCTCAGGCTGCTTCGCAACTCCGGTCATGACAGCAAGATGGCCTCGTTCGGGCCTAAAGCGCGCCGCGTTTGACCGGCCTCATGCGACGCGCTTTAGGTTTGTTGTTTTTATCCATGTCGTTATCGCAAAACCGCGGCACACTTTTGCGCGACATGCATCAGACCCGCATCGGCATCAGCACGTAGAGGGTGGTTTCGTCGGCCATGTCGTGGATCAGCGTTGGCGAGCCGGCATCCGCCAGCATGAATTTTGCCTCGGTGCCGGTCAACTGGGCGGCGACGTCGAGCAGATATTTGGCGTTGAAGCCGATTTCGATCGCGTCGGACGAATAATCCGCGGCCAGTTCTTCGGTGGCGCTGCCCGAATCCGGATTGTTGACTGCAAGCGTGACCTGGCCTTCTCCAATCGAAAGCTTCACCGCCCGGCCGCGTTCGGACGAAATGGTCGATACGCGGTCGACGGCGGCGGCGAAACTCTGGCGGTCGATGATCAGCTTCTTGTCGTTGCCGGTCGGGATCACCCGCTGATAGTCCGGGAAGGTGCCGTCGATCAGCTTCGAGGTCAAAACGACGCTGCCGATGGTGAAACGGATCTTGGTGTCGGACAATTCGGTGGTCACCGCGATATCAGGGTCGTCGACGAGCTTTTGCAATTCGCTCACCGTCTTACGCGGAATGATGATGCCCGGCATGCCTTCCGATCCTGCCGGCGCGTCGATCTCGGCGCGCGCCAGCCGATGGCCGTCGGTCGCTACCGAGCGCAGCTTCAGCTTGCCGTCGGCGTCATGCGTGTGCAGGTAGATGCCGTTCAGGTAGTAGCGCGTCTCTTCGGTGGAGATGGCGAATTGGGTCTTCTCGATCAGGCCCTTGAGCGCGACCGAATCAAGCCGGAAGATATGCGAGAACGATCCGGCCGAAAGCTCCGGGAAATCGGATTGCGGCAGGCACTGCAGGCGGAAGCTCGAGCGGCCCGAGGTCACCGTCATGGCGTTGCCGTCCTCGTCGGTCTTCAGCATGACCTCCGCGCCGTCGGCGAGCTTGCGCACGATGTCGTAGAGCAGGTGCGCCGGGACCGTCGTCGCGCCGCCGCGCTCGACCTTGGCGGGCGTGGCTTCGGTCACCTCCAGGTCGAGGTCGGTCGCCTTCATTTCAAGGGTGGCGCCTTCGGCGCTCAGCAGCACGTTCGACAGGATCGGTATAGTGTTGCGCCGTTCGACCACGCGATGAACGTGGTTGAGCGACTTCAGGAGATTTGACCGTTCCAGGATAACACGCATGACGAAACAGGCTCGCTTGAATGAATGAGCGGGTCTCCGGCAAGCGGCAACCCGCGAAAGGTCTGAACAGGCTCAGAATCTGCACAAACTGACAGGAAAAAACCCGTGAACGCAAGCCCGTGCTGACGGTTCGGGCCGGTTACGCGGGCTTTCTTGGGATAAAACCGGCGAAGCCCGCAAGCCATGCCTGTCGCCCAAAAGCATGCCCTCGGGTCAGGCCCGAGAGTGTGCATGGGCTTTGCGGCAACGACGTGCATAAAGACAGAGATTTCAAGCGCGTTGCAGCCATCCAGACGCGACACGCTTCTGTTTTTTCGGGCCGGTCAGGCCTGGTCGTTGATCAGTCTTCTCAGCAATTCGAGCTCCTGCGCCAGCGTGTTGTCGACGCCTGAAAGATCCTCGATCTTGCGCACGGCGTGCAGCACCGTCGTATGGTCGCGGCCACCGAAACGCCGCCCGATCTCCGGCAAGGAGCGCGGTGTCATCACCTTCGACAGGTACATCGCGACTTGCCGCGGCTTGACGATGGTGCGGGTGCGCCGGTTGGACAGAAGTTCCGTCTTCGACACATTGTAGTGGCGCGCGACGATGCGCTGGATGTCCTCGATGCGCACCCGCTTCGGCTCGCCCGAACGATAGATGTGGCCGAGGATCTCATCGATGCGGTCGATGGTGATCTGCGGTTCGAACGACTGGCGGAACAGAAGCTGGTTGAACGCACCTTCGAGTTCACGCCCGCTGCCGGTCACCGTGCGGGCGACATGGTTGAGGATCTCCTCCGAGATGTCGAGCGATTGATCGTCGGCCTTGGCGGTGGCAAGGCGCAGCTTGAGCATGCCGATCCGCATGGCGAAATCCGGCGCCGACATTTCGAGCGCGACGCCGCCGTTGAGGCGCGAGCGGACGCGGGGCTCCAGTGATTCCAGTTCCGACGGCGGCCGGTCGGCGGCGACCACCACCTGCTTGGCGCTGTCGAGCAGCATGTTGATCAGATGGCAGAATTCATGCTGGATCGACTTGCCCTGCAGGAACTGCATGTCGTCGATGATGAGGAGGTCGATGTCGCGCAACTGTTCCTTCAGCGTCAGCGCGTTGTTGTCGCGGATCGCGGTGGCAAACCGCCACATGAAATATTCGGCCGTGAGATAGACGACGCGCGACTTCGGATTCTGCTTCAGCGATTCCGCCGCGATCGCCTGCAGCAGGTGCGTCTTGCCCAGCCCCACCGTCGCGTGCAGAAACAGCGGATTGAAGCGCACCGCGCTCGACTGCGATTCCGCCACCGCCTTGGCGGCGGCGAAGGCCACCCGGTTCGACGGTCCTTCGATGAAGGAGCCGAACGTGTAGCGCGGGTCAAGTGGCGAACCGAGCACATTGTGCCGGAACTCGGTCTCGGCAGGCATTCCCGGGCGAGGTGCCGGTACCCGCTCCACCCTGCCGGGGGCCGCTGTTCCCGCGGCCAGCGCCGTTTGCGCTTGCCTGGTCATCTTGCGCGCCGGGGCCACTTCGGGCTCGACGCCGTTGCGCCCCGGGCGGGTAGCGGTGCGCACGACGATCTCGATCTTGAGGATTTCAGGATCCTCGTGTTTCCACAGCTCGGCGATGAGGTCGAGGTAGTGGCCGTTGATCCACGAGCGCAGGAAGGCGGTGGGCACCGAGATGCGGACAATGCCCCGGGACGCCTCGGCGACCTTCATGCGCCCGAACCAGCTCGAATAGACTTCGGTTCCCAGACGCGCCTTCAACTGGGCCTTGACCCGGTCGAACTTTTGTTCCGCGTCGATGGAAGCCGACATAGCGTCCCCTCCGGTTAAGGTCCCAGGGAATGGGAGGTCGCCCGTAAGCTCCCTTTCGATGCCGCTCTGCATGATCGAGTTCCTTGTCCTTTTGTACCTTTTTCCGCCGGGAATGCGCCTCCTGCATCCATGTTTCCGGCGACCGTGTCCTCACAGCGACACCATCGCCGCCGCCGGCAGCTGATGTCGCCTCATTGTCGGGGAACCGGCGCCGGCTCCTCGGAGCCAGCCCGCTTTGGTCATGTCAGGGCAATGCAATTCCGCCCGGCGAAACGCCGGCGCGTCATTGATCTGCCATGTACAATTACGCCATTCCCCTACCGTATCGAAAAGGCAAACCAAACCCGTACGCGGAGATGATCCGCGTCATGAATTCTGCCACTTTTTTGCTGGCCGATTCAGGCTGGGTTAAGGGCCAACGGCCCGTCCCTCTCGATAGACAGACCTTAGCGAAATCGCTGTGGATAGGGCAAGGCCACGACTAACGGATTTTTAAGGAATGTGGTTAGCGCAAACGGGTTCGGAGCCTGCGTTGCACTGGCTTGTTTTGACAAACCCATTGTGATTCAAACCCTTTTCCGGCGAATGTGAAAAAGGCCGCGTCGCGCGAAATTTTATCAAATAATTTTCTTGACAGGCAATTGTCCCCCATCCCTCGCACCCGATGTGAACAAGCTGTGGATGACCGTCCGCAACCGTTTGAAAAATAAAGGTCATTTTCGACAGTTGATATTTTCGCCGTGAACGCTTTCAGCGGCTGCGCCTGTCAGCCGGCATGTATATGCCGGCAAAGCAATTCGAACTTCGAAATCGTGCGGGGTGTTGCTTGCGGGCTTTCTTTTTAAGTACTTGCCGGCAAACGAAAAAACCCGGCACGAGCGGCCGGGTCTGAAAAGGACAAGTTTAGTAAAGGTATATCAGCCCGGATATCCGGGTTAGGCCGACAACACCTTGAGGCGCTGGGCCAGGCGCGACACCTTGCGGGATGCCGTATTCTTGTGCACCACGCCCTTGCTCGCGGCGCGCATCAATTCCGGCTCAGCCACCTTGAAAGCAGCCTGGGCGGCCGCCTTGTCGCCCGAGGCGAGCGCCTCTTCGACCTGGCGGATGTAGGTCCGCACGCGCGAGCGGCGGTTCTTGTTGATCGCCGTGCGGCGGGCGATCTTGCGCGTTGCCTTTTTGGCCGAGGAGGTATTGGCCATGATGCCTCTCTTCTGATCTGGTGGGCGCATGCGGGATGCCGCAAGGCGCAAAAAACAAACGGGCAGCCACAGGGCCGCCTCGGTTGGTGCGGCTTATAGTTCAGCTTTTCCGGCGCGTCAACGCTGCTTCGCCTTCTTTTTGGGCCGCTGCTGTCGCTCGCTCCCGGCTGATGTCGTCCCCATCTACCAGTTCGATAAATTTGGCTACCGGTTCGAGAAATTTGGCTTCCGCTTCTCGACAAAGGCCGCCATGCCTTCCTTCTGGTCATCGAGCGCAAACAGTGAGTGAAACAGCCGGCGCTCGAACCGCAGCCCCTCGGCCAGCGTCGTTTCATAGGCGCGGTTGACGGCCTCTTTCGCCATCATCACCGACGGCAGCGAAAAATCGGCTATCTTGCCCGCCGCCTTCAACGCCTCCTCGAGCAATTCGCCGGCGGGCACGACACGCGACACCAGGCCGCAACGCTCGGCTTCCGCCGCATCCATCATCCGTCCGGTCAGGCACATGTCCATCGCCTTCGACTTGCCGACGAAACGGGTCAGGCGCTGCGATCCGCCCATGCCCGGCATGACGCCGAGCGTGATCTCGGGCTGGCCGAACCTGGCGTTGTCGGCGGCGATGATGAAATCGCACATCATCGCCAGTTCGCAGCCGCCGCCGAGCGCATAGCCGGCCACCGCCGCGATGACAGGCTTGCGCGCCCGGGTGAGCTCTTCCCAGCCGATAAAGAAATCCTGCACATAGGCGTCGACAAAAGAGATCGCCTGCATTTCCTTGATGTCGGCACCTGCCGCGAAGGCTTTTTCGGAGCCGGTGATAACCATCGCGCCGATGTCGGCATTCGCGCAAAAGCCGTTCACGGCCGCGACCACGTCTGCCAGGACCTGCGAGTTCAGCGCATTGAGCGCCTTCGGCCGGTTCAGCGTGATCAGCCCGACCTTGCCGCGGGTTTCGACGATAATCGTTTCATAGGCCATGACTGTATCTCCTCACTCGGTCATCTCCTTGCATCAGGCGTCCAACTCACACCCCGGCACCTGGCTTACACCCCCACCTAAGTCACAACTGACAGGTCCGGCAATAGAAGGTGGAACGCCCGCTTTGCACGATGCGTTCTACATGGCCGCTGCAGCCGTGCTTGGAGCAGGGCTCGCCCTCGCGATCATAGACCGCGAACGAATGCTGGAAATAGCCCAGGGACCCGTCGGTCTGCACGTAGTCGCGCAGCGACGATCCACCGGCGGCGATCGCATCGGCGATCACTTCGCGGATTGCTTCGGCCAGGGCGTCGCGCTGCTGTTTGGCCTTCTTTCCAGGCTTTGCGATGGTGCCCGCCTCGCGCAACGGCGACAGGCCGGCGCGCCACAGCGCCTCCGACACGTAGATATTGCCGAGCCCGGCGATCAGCCGCTGATCGAGAAGTGCTGCTTTTAGCGGCGACTTCCGGCCTTTCAGCAGCGAGGCGAGCAGTTCGCCGTCCAACGCATTGCCTGTCGGCTCGACGCCAAGTCCCGCCAGCATCGGATGCGTGTCAGGCGTCCCTTCCGAAAACAGCATGAAGCCGAAACGGCGCGGATCGTTGAAGGTCAGCCGGGACCGGGCGCCTTGGGGAGAGACGATATGGAAGACGACATGGTCGTGCACCGCGGCCTTCGGGCGCTCATGATAAAACGCGCCCAGCATTTCGCTGCTTTCGGGCGTGTCATCAGACGTTTCGATGCGGAACGAGCCCGACATGCCGAGATGGCAGATCAGCACCGGACCGCCTTCCAGGTGCATCGTCAGGTATTTGGCCCGGCGGCCGAGCGCCGTAATCGTCTTGCCGGTCAGCCTCTCCAGGAATTTTTCGGGAAACGGAAAGCGCAGGTCGGGCCGGCGCGCCTCGACGCGGGCGATGCGGGCGCCTTCCAGAACCGGCTGCAGGCCCCGCCGCACCGTTTCGACCTCAGGCAACTCAGGCATGGCCGCCTATCGCTGTGTAGAAGGAGGTGCCGTGACGGCCGCGTGCCAACCCAAGATGCTCGGCGACGGTTTCACCGATGTCGGCGAACGTCGCTCTCAACCCGATGTCGCCGCCAAAGCCTGGTCCGGTTCCGATCACCGGAATGCGTTCGCGCGTATGATCGGTGCCGTGCCAGGTCGGATCGTTGCCATGGTCGGCCGTGAGGATGAGAAGGTCGCCTTCCCTCAGCCGTGCAAGCGCCTCCGGCAGCCGCCGGTCGAAGGCCTCGAGCGCGGCGGCATAGCCGGCAACGTCGCGCCGATGGCCGAACTCGGTGTCGAAATCGACGAAATTGGCGAAGACGAGGTCGCGGTCGCCGGCGTCGTCCATCGCGCCGAGCGCCTTGTCGAACATCGCCATGTTGCCGGCGGCCTTGCGCACTTCCGAAATGCCGCGATGGGCGAAGATGTCGCCGATCTTGCCGACCGCGATGACCCGGCTGCCGCGCGCCGTCAGCCGGTCGAGCAGGGTCGGTTCGGGCGGCGGCACCGAATAGTCCCGGCGGTTGTGCGTCCGTTCGAAGCTGGCGGCGGTTTCGCCAATGAAAGGCCGCGCGATCACCCGTCCGATGTTCAGGGGATCGACCAGCCTGCGCACCACCTTGCAGAATTCGTAGAGCCGCTCCAGGCCGAAGTGAACTTCATGCGCGGCGATCTGCAGGACGGAGTCGACCGAAGTGTAGCAGATCGGCTTGCCGGTGCGGACATGTTCCTCGCCGTACCACTCGATGATCTCGGTGCCCGGAGCATGGCAATTGCCGAAAATGCCCGGCACCTCTCCTTCGCGAATGATCGCTTCGGTCAGGTCGGCTGGAAAGGCGGGAACCGTGTCCGGGAAATAGCCCCAGTCGAAGCGGACCGGCAGGGCGGCGATTTCCCAATGGCCTGACGGCGTGTCCTTGCCGCTCGAAATCTCCTGCGCCGCGCCGTGGAAGGCGGAGGCAAGCAGGCCGCCGCTGTCGAAGCCGAATCCTGTCGCGGTTTTCGCCGCGTGCGCCAGACCGAGCGAGAGCATGTTAGGCACGAAAAGCGGGCCCTTGCGCAGCCCCTCGCGATCCGCCCGGCCTTCCGCGCAGGCTCCAGCGATGTGTCCGAACGTGTTGGAACCGGTGTCGCCATAGCGCTCGGCGTCGGCCGCGCCGCCGATGCCGAAGGAATCGAGAACAAAAAGGAAGGCGCGCGCCATTGCAGGGGTTCATTATTATCGTTTGTCTGTCCGCCAAGACATAGGCGGCCGCGCCGCCATTGGCAATTCGGAACCAGACGGCTGTGTGCACATCCGGGCGCGATGGTAGAATTGTCGCCGGCATCGGCGTGGATCGACGAAAACGAGAGGGAACTCACATGCGACATGCAAGGCATCCGCGGCTATCGTGCGCCTGGTGTCAGGCCGATAGCAATGGCGATCGGGCGCCGTCGTTCAGCAGGTGTCGCAGGTAATCGTCGGGCTCCTGCGGGGCCTGAGATAATAAGTTTCGCCCATCGATATCGAGTTGAAAGCCGAACTGAAGCCAAGCCGCTTTTCACTATCCGCCGACCAGGTGATGATCGGCTCGTATGCCAGATTGCTTTCGACGCGAACGAGAAACGTGCCCTTGACCTCGAGCTGCGGTGCAACCGTGGTGACGGAGTTTTTGGCGGCGCCGGCGCTGAAGGCATCGCCGACCATCTTGCGTGACCAAGCGACCAGCACCCGCGGCGTCGGCTCGTTCGTGACCTGGATCGCGGTGATGGTGATTTCCGGGATCGATCGGTTGTACGGCTGAAGGGAGGAGTTGCCGATCTGCATGATCGCATCGAGTTCGGCCGGCGTGACGGTCTGCTGCTGGGTGACGAGATCCGCCACCATGCTGCCGATGCGACTGACCTTCTTGTTGGTCTCGATGGCTTGCGAGGCTTCCATGGTCAAGAAGTACATCATCAGCAGGACGGGCACGATGAAGGCAAACTCAACCGCCGCGACACCGCGGCGATCACGGCAGAACCGTATGGCTTTCGCGCAGATCCCAGCGGTCCTCATATGTGCCCCGCACGCCCCATGCTATCGTCCTTTTCCCACGCAGCGGTTTGCATTTTCAGTCGTCGAACGGCTCGTTCTTCCAGGTCATCGATGCGAAATGCAGCGTGTTGCCGTCTTTCAGATTGGCCATCGACTTGGCCATGAAATCGGTCATGACGGGCCATTTGTAAAAAACCCGCAGCATGTTTATCGATTCAGCCAAGCCCGGGGATACCGTAAAAGTCGAGGGGGTTATACCGGTCAACGCGATTTCGCCGTCTTGGATATTGAAGCCCGCCTGGGCCGCAGCGGCGAAGCTCGGATACGCGCGCAGATCCACTTCCAATCCCGGGCAGTCCTTGGCGACCATGATCTCCAGCCGGCTGCAGATCATGGACTTCAGCGTCGCCTCGGTTACGTTTGCCTGCCTTACCTGGCCCGTTCGCAGCTGGCGCGCGACATCGTCGGTGATATTGGCCATCACCTCTTGCCCGGCAAATGAAATGCAGCTCTCCAGTATGGCAAAGACGAGGAGCGCAAATGGCACCGCAAGCATCGCGAACTCCAAAGCGGTGCTGCCGCGCCGGTCGCCAAGGAAGCGCGCTGAAAGGCTTGATCGTCCTGCTTTGCTCATGTCCCGTGCCTGCCGATCCCTTAGGGGGTGTCGGGCAACATTAGCGCAAACCCATTGAAGTGCGGTTTTGATGATCGTTAAATTCGAAGGGGAGGTTTTAACAGGCCGATAACCGAAGCGGCTTTTTCAGCGAGACGAAACGGTCGGGTCGCTTACTGGCCGGCGCTCATCTCGGCTTCCGAGGTCTTCTCCGCCTCGCTTTTATATGAGCTTTCGCAATACGGCGTGCACGACATGGTCTGTATTTCGGCGCGTCGATAGATGCGCACCGAGGACGCGTCCTGTCGCACGACGGTGATCTGCTCGTCGACGATCGGACGGCCCTCCTGATCGAGGACGACGAGATTGGTGACGCCGAAGCCCTTGCCCGTCAGCACGATCGTCGAAGCATCCTGCACCGAGGCGTCGGCGATCGCCGGATTGCCGACGACGATCGTATCGGCAGCGCGCGACAATTTGACGATCTTCGCCTGGTTCATGGTGACCTCGATGCCGGCGCCGGCCTTGGCCGGCACGATAAGAGCCGTGGCGGCAAGCAGCGCGGCAATCGGAAAGGACGATCTCGGCCCGGTCATTGAAGCGCTCCACGACGGCAATTTGCTCAACGGAACATGAACGAGATTGGTGAAGCAAGGGTTAAGGGAGGGGAGCCGTGATGATGTCGGGCTCGGCCCTTTGATCGCCTGGAGCTGGGATCGCCAGGAGCGGTCGCTAAATTGCCCCTTTCGCAGCCTGCTGCGCCTGTCGGGTCAATAGGCGCCGCTTAGTCTACGGTTAACCACGCAATGTCATCGAAGCCGGAAAGGAATCGGTAAGGCTGTTTATTAAGTCGATCGAAAGAGCTTCTCGATAGATTGGCAGTATCCGATCAGCCAACAGAGAAGTTGACGGAATTGCTGTAACACCTGGAGTAGGAGCTCTCGAATGTCTAATCTCATTGCACGTTTTGTGAAGGACGAATCCGGCGCGACCGCCATCGAATACGGTCTGATCGCCGCTCTCATCGCGCTCGCCATCATGGTCGGCGCCGGCCAGCTCGGCACCGCGCTGGACGAGAAATTCAGCGATATTGCCGATACGCTCGA
Source organism: Mesorhizobium sp. WSM4837 (assembly GCF_055811435.1). Classification (NCBI taxonomy): domain Bacteria; kingdom Pseudomonadati; phylum Pseudomonadota; class Alphaproteobacteria; order Hyphomicrobiales; family Phyllobacteriaceae; genus Mesorhizobium; species Mesorhizobium sp. WSM4837. Next base: position 107,133 of record NZ_JBVVQE010000005.1, on the reverse strand, counting down.
AGGCGCCGGTGGCGCTGCCCCGGCCCCGGCCCCGGCCCCGGCCCCATAATAACTGCGCTCAGTTGTTTCCAGATAGGGGCCGCCGCACTGGCGGCCCCTATCTATTCATATCGCACGATTTGAATTTTCGGCCTCACCAATCGTTAATCGGACATGCCTAGGCTGGGGCCAGGCACAGTTTGACCACAGGCGCCGCGTCCATGCTTGAAGCCCTGATCTTCGTTGTCTTTCCGTTCTGCATGCTTTTCGCCGCGATCTCCGACATGCTGTCGATGACGATCGCCAATCGCGTGCCGGTGCTGCTTGTCGGCGTCTTCGCCCTGGTCGCGCCGCTGACCGGCATGGACTGGGCAAGCTATGGCTGGCATTTTGCCGCCGGCGGCCTGGTCCTCGCCGTGACCTTCGGGCTGTTCGCGCTCGGCGGCATGGGCGGCGGCGACGCCAAGCTGCTGGCCGCCAGCGCCGTCTGGATGGGGCTGAACATCCACCTCGTCGACTACCTCCTGGTCTCGACCGTCATCGGCGGCCTGCTGACGCTCGCCATCCTCGCCTATCGGAAATCGCCGCTTGCGGCCGTCACAAGCCACAACCCGTTTTTACGCCATTTCGCCGACGAGACATCAGGCGTTCCCTATGGCATTGCGCTTGGCATTGGCGGCCTGCTCACCTTTCCGGCTTCGCCGTTGATGGCGTGGGCGCTCGCAAGCCTGGCGGCGTGATTCTTCCCGCGTCAGGCCAGCCTTTCCCATTCGATTTGGAGTTGGAGCAGGCGGCTTGGCCGACTTTTTACGGGCCGGACCGGATGCTTCAAATTTATGTAAACCTTAAATTAAGCACGATCGTAAGTATTAAATTAACCTTGTTTTGACGATTGCCGCTGCATGGTTCCGGCTTGGCTAGGTTGTTTGCCAAGGCGAGGTTCGGACATATGCCAGCATCCCGACTGATCATTCTAGGCGTGGCGGTCGCCGCGGCGGGTGGCGCAGGATATGTCGCAAAAAACATGGTGGCGGCGCCGCCGCCTCAAATCGTCGATTCCGGCCCCGAGGCGCCGGCAATCGCGCTGCAGGACGTGCTTGTCCTGTCCGGCGACGTTCCGATGGGCGGTCCGCTCGCGAACAACATCACCTGGCAGTCCTGGCCGGCCAACGGCATCAATGCGAATTTCATCACCCGCGCCGCCGAACCCGATGCGCTGGAGAAGCTGAAAGGCGGCGTCGCCCGCGTGGCGATGTATGCCGGTGAGCCGCTGCGGCGCTCCAAGCTGATTGGCGAGGGACAGAGCTTCATGTCGTCGATCCTGCCCTCCGGCATGCGGGCGGTCGCCACAGCCGTATCGGCCGATACGTCGGCCGGCGGCTTCATTCTTCCCAACGATTTCGTCGACGTCATCATGACCCGCAGAGCCGATCCGGCAGCCGGCGGCAGCGGCTTTACCACCGAGACCATCCTCAAGAATATTCGCGTCCTGGCGATCGACCAGACCATCCAGGAAGACGAGGAAGGCAAGCGGACCAGGGTCGGCCAGACCGCCACGCTGGAACTGACACCGCAGCAGGCGGAAATCATCACCGTCGCCCAGCAGATGGCGGATCGCCTGACATTGGCGCTGCGGTCGATCACCGACACCCAGGAGAAGAATCTGGGCGAGGCCGACTATCTCGTTTCCGGCAATGGCCGGCGCGGGACAGTGCGCCTGATCAAGTCGGGCGAAGTTTCAGAAGTGGGAGCAAGGCAATGAGGTTAAACGCTCCGGTCACACTGGCTGCGGCAATCGGCCTGTTCCTGCTTGGATCGAATGCGCATGGCCTCCTCGAGGCGAATGCGGCAGGCGCCGAGGTGTCGGCTTCGACCGCCACCCAGCGCGTCAAGCTCGGTCTCAACAAATCGGTGGTCATCGACCTGCCGAGTGATGCCTATGATATTCTCGTCGCCAACCCGGCGGTCGCCGATGCGGTGACCCGCACCGCCAGGCGCATCTATCTCTTCGGAAAGGCGGTCGGCGACACCAACATCTTCGTCTTCGGCCCCAATGGCGAACAGATCGTCAGCCTGGATCTGGCGGTCGAGCGCGACGTCGCCGGGCTGGAAGACTATATCAGGCGCTTCATACCGTCATCGAGCATCACGGTCGAATTGCTGAACGACAATGTCGTCCTGACCGGAACCGTGGACACTCCGCTGGATGCCAAGCGCGCGGTCGATCTGGCAACCATCTTCGTCTCCGGCGGTGAAGCGACCACGGGACAGTATTCGCAGACCGCCTCCGGCGGCTCGGCCGAGGCCGGTGTCGACATCGACAATCCGGATTCCGAGCGTCGCGTCAGCCAGATCGTCAACCTGCTGCAGATCATCGGCGACGACCAGGTGACGCTGAAAGTGACGGTGGCCGAAGTCAGCCGCTCGGTGATGAAGCAACTCGGCGTCAACCTGATCGGCAGCGGCAGCAGCAATGGCATCAGTTGGGCCGCGATAAGTGACAACTTCGCCGGCCTGGGCAAGTCGCTGTCAAACTCTGGCCTGGCTATCGGCACCTCGACGCTGGACGCCTACATCAACGCCATGGAGCAGTCAGGCGTCATGAAAACCCTGGCCGAGCCGACGTTGACGGCCGTATCCGGCGAGAAGGCGACCTTCAAGGTCGGCGGCGAGTACAATATGGTGACCGGCGTTTCCCAAGCCGTGTCCGACGATAACCAGACCGGTGTGAAGACGTATGAAATCGAGAAGCTCGAATACGGCATTGGCCTGGAATTCCAGCCGGTGGTGCTGTCTCCCGGCCGCATCAGCCTGAAGGTCAGGACGTCGGTTTCCGAGCCGACAACCGAGGCATCGGTATCCTTGTCAGAGGGTGTAACCAGCCCCGGCACGAACGTCCTGTCGCTCCGCAAACGCTTGGCCGACACGACGGTGGAGCTGCCTTCCGGCGGCTCGATGATGATCGCCGGCTTGGTACGGGACGACATCAGGCAAGCCGTCAACGGCCTGCCTGGGCTGACCAAGATTCCGGTGCTCGGCACGCTGTTCCGCAGCCGGGACTTCGTCCGCAACGAGACCGAGCTCGTCATCATCATCACGCCCTATCTGGTGAAGCCGGTGACGCGCAACGCCCTTGCCAAGCCGGACGACAATTTCAACGCTGCCAGCGATGGCGCCGGCATGTTCCTTGGCCGTGTCAATCGCGTCTACGGCACCATGCAGACCGACAAGCCCAACGGCCGTTATCACGGCGTTGTCGGCTTCATCTACAAGTAAGCGGGGAAGCAGACATGTCTCAGTCAGCGTTGAAGCCAAGGACGATCACCGCAGCGATGCGGTCCGGCCGTTCGCGGATCTGCCTGCCGGTCCTGGCGGTTGCGGTCGCCGCATTGCTGGCGGGCTGCGCCAACCGGGACAGCATCACGGTCGGCGCTGTTCCGGACGACTATCGCACCAACCATCCGATCGTCATTGCGGAGAAAAACCAGAAGATCGACCTTCCGGTCGGCGCCGGCGATCGCGGCATGACCGGGTCGCAGCGCGACACGCTTCTCGGCTTCCTGGATGGCTATGACAAGAGCGCCGCTCCGACCCTGACGATCTCGATCCCGAGCGGTTCGGCCAACGAGATCGCCGCGACCGCGGCCGGTCGCGATTTCGCCAGGCTTGCGATTGCCAGCGGCATCAGCCGCAACCGGATCGTCATCACCACCTACCAGTCGGTTTCGGCCGAAGCGTCCGCCCCGATCCGCGTCGCCTATGTCTCGGTGAAGGCACAGACCGACAGGTGCGGACGCTGGCCCGAAGACCTGATGCAGACCTCGGAAAACAAGCACTATGCCGATTTCGGCTGCTCGTATCAGAACAATCTTGCCGCCCAGATCGCAAATCCGACCGATCTGCTCGGGCCGCGCAAGCAATCCGATATCGACGCGGAAAATCGCGGCGCGGTAGTCGACGTCTACCGCCAGAGAGGCATTTCGGACGAATTCCTCGGCAATTCGGAAGTCGAGTATTGAGCTCGAGCCGCCCAAGTCACGGGAAGACAAGTCACGGAAAGAAATGACAATGAGCAATCTTGCCTACGACACGGCGATAGATGGCGGCGATACCTCGCAGCAGGATGCCGCCGCCATGCAGGCGTTGCGGCCGATCCCGCGCATCTCGATCCAGGCATTTTGCGAGACCGAGGGCGTTGCCAATCCGGTCGAGCGCGCCGGCGAGGATCGCCGCATGGCGAAGGCCCATCTGAAGGTCCATATGGGTGGTGTCGCCACCGCCATCGAATTCTACCAGTCGGCGCCGACACCGAACCTGATCCTGCTGGAATCGCGCAGCGAGCCGAAGCAATTGCTCGAGCAGCTCACGCAGCTCTCCGAATATTGCGATCCGACCTCGAAGGTCGTGGTCATCGGCCACTACAACGATGTCGGGCTCTATCGCGAGCTCATCCGCTCCGGCATTTCCGAATATGTCATCGCGCCGGTATCGATGGCCGATATCGTCAGCGTGATATCGACGATCTTCGTTGATCCGGAAGCCGAGCCGATCGGCCGCTCGATCGCCTTCATCGGCGCCAAGGGTGGCGTCGGCTCCTCGACCATTGCCCATAATGTGGCTTGGGCGATGTCGTCGCTGTTCAAGTCCGAAGTGGTTGTCGCCGATCTCGACCTGGCTTTCGGAACGGCCAACATCAATTTCGATCAGGATCCGGCGCAAGGCATTGCCGAAGCCGTTTTCTCACCGGAGCGCCTCGACGAGGTCTATCTCGATCGGCTGCTTGCCCAGTGCGCCGAGCATCTGTCGCTGCTTGCAGCGCCTTCAACGCTCGATCGGGTCTACGATTTCGACCCGGAGGCTTTCACCCAGCTTATCGACACGGCGCAGCGCAGCGTGCCGCTGCTGGTGCTCGATGTTCCGCACGTCTGGACGGGCTGGACCAAGAACATACTGGTCAAAGCCGACGAGATCGTGATCACGGCGACGCCGGAGCTGGCCAATTTGCGCAACACCAAGAATCTGGCCGACATGTTCAAGCGGCTTCGCCCGAACGATCCGCCGCCGAAGCTGATCATCAATCAGGCCGGCGTGCCGAAGCGCCCGGAGATTTCGTCGTCCGACTTCGCCGACTCGCTCGGCCTGTCGCCGATGTCGGTCATTGCTTTCGAGCCGCTGCTGTTCGGAAACGCCGCCAACAACGGGCGCATGCTCGGCGAAATGGATGCCAGGAACCCGGTTGTCGGCATTATCAACGAGATTGCGCATGTGCTGACCGGGCGCAGCGAAATCAAGGCAAGAAAGAAAGCGGGCCTCGGCAATCTCCTTGGCAAGCTCTCGCGCGGCAAGAAGTGATGCTTCCGGAGCGGAATTGGTAATCGATCATGTTTGGTAAAAGAGGCAGCGACGACGGCAGCCGATTCACCCCGGAATTCCGTCAGCCGGCACCTGCGCCTGCCGCGCCGGCGGCAAAACCTGCGGAAACGGCGGTTCTTGCCAAGCCCGCACCGCCGCCATCTGGCACACCTGGCGCGTCTGCTGCGCCGCCGCCCGTGCGCCGTGCGGTCGAGGCGCCGCCATTGGCCCCGGAGCCGAAAAAGCTCCAGCGCCAGAAGAGCGAAACCTATTACGACACCAAGAGCCAGGTCTTTGCCGCGCTCATCGACACCATCGACCTGTCGCAGCTCGCCAAGCTCGATCCCGAAAGCGCGCGCGAGGAAATCCGCGACATCGTCAACGACATCATCGCGATCAAGAATTTCGCGATGTCGATCGCCGAGCAGGAAGAACTGCTCGAGGACATCTGCAATGACGTGCTCGGTTACGGGCCACTGGAGCCGTTGCTCGCTCGCGACGACATCGCCGACATCATGGTCAACGGCTCCAAGGACGTCTATATCGAGGTCAACGGCAAGGTCGAGCAGACCGGCATCCGTTTTCGCGATAACCAGCAGCTCCTCAACATCTGTCAGCGCATCGTCAGCCAGGTTGGCCGCCGCGTCGATGAATCGAGCCCGATCTGCGACGCGCGCCTTCCCGACGGCTCCCGCGTCAACGTCATCGCGCCGCCGCTCGCCATCGACGGCGCCGCTCTCACCATCCGCAAGTTCAAGAAGGACAAGCTGACACTCGACCAGCTGGTCAAGTTCGGCGCCATTTCGCCGCCCGGCGCCGAGATTCTCAAGATCATTGGCCGCGTCCGCTGCAACATCGTGATTTCAGGCGGTACCGGTTCGGGCAAGACGACGCTGCTCAATTGCCTGACCAACTATATCGACCGCGATGAGCGCGTCATCACCTGCGAGGACTCGGCCGAGCTGCAACTGCAGCAGCCGCACGTCGTGCGTCTGGAAACCCGCCCGCCCAACCTCGAGGGCGAGGGTGAGGTGACCATGCGCGATCTGGTCAAGAACTGCCTGCGCATGCGGCCCGAGCGCATCATCGTCGGCGAAGTGCGCGGACCTGAAGTGTTCGATCTTCTGCAGGCGATGAACACCGGCCACGACGGCTCGATGGGCACGATCCACTCGAACAGCCCGCGCGAATGCCTGAACCGTATCGAATCGATGATCGCGATGGGCGGTTACACGCTGCCGCAGAAAACCGTGCGTGAAATCGTGGTCGGTTCCGTCGATGTGATCATCCAGGCCGCACGCCTGCGCGATGGATCGCGGCGCATCACCCACATCACCGAGGTGATCGGAATGGAGGGCGACGTCATCATCACGCAGGACATCGTCCTCTACAACATCAAAGGCGAGGACGCGAACGGCAGGCTGCTGGGCGAGCACGTTTCGACAGGCATCGGTCGTCCGCATTTCTGGGAGCGCGCCCGCTACTATGGCGAGGAACAGCGCCTCGCCAATGCGCTCGAGGCGATGGAGAAACGCGCTGACTGATCCATTTGGAGGCGTAGGGGCCAGGGCCGATGTTTGGAATTGACGGCACCGTGCTGGCATTCGTCGTGCTCGCCGGCCTCAGCGCCGGCGCGGTCGCCTATGCTTTTCTGTTCAACCGGATCAGCACCGAAAAGCAGGTCGGCAGGCGGCTTGAAACGATCAAGACCGCCGAGACGGATGGTGCCGTCGTCAAGGCTTCGCGCGATCGCGTGGCGGAAGCGGCCAAGCGGCGCAAATCGGTTCAGGATTCACTGAAGGACCTCGAACAGAAGCACAAAACCAGCCAGAGCCTTGCCAAAAAGCCGCCTCTGAAGGCCCAGATCCGTCAGGCGGGCATGAAGGTCTCGCTCGAGCGCTTCTATCTCTACTCGGCGGTTTGCGGCGTCGTCCTGACGTTTCTCGCCTATTTCGCCGGTGCGCCTTTGTATGTCTTGCCGGGTGCGCTGCTGGTCGGTGGCCTCGGGCTGCCACGCTGGTTCGTTTCGTTTAGCCGCGCCCGCCGGGTCAAGGCGTTCCTCAACGAATTTCCGAACGCGCTCGACATCATCGTACGTGCGGTCAAATCCGGCCTGCCGCTGAACGACGCCGTCCGCCTGATCGCCAATGAATCGCCCGAACCGGTCAAGACCGAGTTCCGCCGCATCATCGATTCGCAGCAGATGGGCCTGTCGATCCCCGACGCCAGCATTCGCATGGCCGAGACGATGCCGTGCACCGAGGCGAGCTTCTTTGGCATCGTCATCCAGATCCAGTCCCAGGCCGGCGGCAATCTGTCCGAGGCTCTAGGCAATCTTTCGCGCGTGCTTCGCGACCGCAAGAAGATGAAGGCAAAGGTCCAGGCGCTGTCGATGGAAGCGAAGGCGTCAGCGGTGATCATCGGCGCGTTGCCCTTCGTCGTCGCCTGTCTCGTCTACCTGACAAGCCCGAACTACATCATGCCTTTGTTCACCACCAGCGTCGGCAATCTGATCCTCGGCTGCTCCGCGGTCTGGATGTCGATCGGCATCCTGGTGATGCGCAAGATGATGAACTTCGAGGTTTAGGATTTCGAGCGCATGACCGAGAACGTCGTCAAAACCCTTACCGATCCGGCATTTCTGATTGCCCTGCTGGTCGGCATTGCGGTGTTTGCCACCGTGTTCACGCTGCTGCCTGCCTTTGGCGGAAACCAGCTCAAGGCGCGCATGAAATCGGTGGCGCTGGAGCGCGACGAACTGCGCGCCAAGCAGCGTGCGCGGCTTGCCCTCGATGCCGATCGCCGCCGCAAGGGCCTGCGCGAGCAACAGTCGATCGGCATGCGCAATATTGTCGACCGGCTGGACCTCAGGCGCGCCCTGGCCGATGAAGGCACCTTGCAGAAACTCAAGGTGGCTGGCTTCCGCGGGCAGAATCCGTTGACGCGTTTCCTTTTCTTCCGTCTGATCCTGCCCTTTGTCGGCTTTGCCCTGGCTGCGATCTATCTGTTCGTGCTCGGCGGGTTGCCGGAGCAGCCGCCTCTCATCAAGTTGTTCGTCTGTATCGTCGTCGCCTATGCCGGTTTTTACGCGCCGGTGCTCTATGTCAACAACCGCGCCACCAAGCGCAAGCAGTCGATCCAGATGGCGTGGCCGGACGCGCTCGATCTGATGCTGATCTGCGTCGAATCCGGCATGTCGGTGGAGGCCGCGTTTCGTAAGGTCGCCGACGAGATCGGCGCGCAGTCGGTGGCGCTTGCCGAAGAGTTCATCCTGACCAATGCCGAGCTTTCCTATTTGCAGGAACGCAAGCAGGCCTACGAGAACCTTGCAAGCCGCACCGGCCTGGAATCGGTCAAGTCGGTGTCGCAGGCGCTGGTCCAGGCCGAGCGCTACGGCACGCCGGTGGCGCACGCACTGCGCGTGCTTGCCGGCGAAAGCCGCGACATGCGTATGAACGCCGCCGAGAAGAAGGCCGCGGCCTTGCCGCCGAAGCTCACCGTGCCGATGATCCTGTTCTTCCTGCCGGTGCTGTTCGCCATCATCCTGGGTCCCGCCGGCATCCAGGTCAGCGAGCGCGGCATTTTCGGCGACCAGCCGTCATCGAGCAGCCAATAGCCAGGCGGCCTCTGCACAGGGGATCGTTACCTCGGAGCACTGCTGCGGTGCAGAACCTTTGATGGCGGAGCGAGGCGCCCCCCTCTGTCCTGCCGGACATCTCCCCCTCTAGGGGGAGATTGGCTGTCCCTTCCGGTTTCGCCAATCTTCATCGTGGCAGAGTTGACGAGGCCGAGAAACTGCCAATCTCCCCCCTTGAGGGGGAGATGTCCGGCAGGACAGAGGGGGGTGCACCGCGCAAATTGCCATCACAAGGTTCTGCACCGCAGCAACGCTCCGAGGTAACGGCATGTCGCCGGTTCGCGCCGGGACGAGCCGCGGTCAGTTGGTGGCGGGCTTTGTCTTGTCCTGGTCCTTGAGCTGGCTCCAGGCGTTCTGCTGGGCGAGCATCTGGCGAAGGTAAGTCACGTTCGCCTGCGCCTGTTCGGGCGACAGCTCCTGCGAGGCGATCTTCTCGGCCTCGTCGAAGCGGCCCTGCAGGCCGACGACCAGCGCCAGGTTCTGGCGGACGCGGCTGTCGGCATTCGGCTGCTGGGCGGCCGAGCGCATATAGGTTTCAGCCATGCGCAGGTCACCTTCCAGCACATAGGACATGCCGAGATTGGAAAGGATCGAAGGTTCGTTCGGCTTGAGGTCAAGCGCCTTGCGGTAATTCTGGCGCGCCTCGTCTCTCTGGCCAAGCTGGTCGAGAATAGCGGCTTCCGCCGACACCAGCTTCCAGTCGGGATATTCCGGTGTCTGCGCGCGGCGCACCGCATCGAGCGCCGGCTCGAACTGCCCGTTGGCGGCAAGTGCCTTGCCATAGGCGGCGAGCACGTCGCGGTCCTTCGGCAGCGCGATCGCCAGTTTGCGCATCACGGCGAGCGACTGGTCGGCGTCGCCATCCATTTGCAGCGCCGCGGCGTAATTCGTCGCGATCCGCTTGTCGTTGGGGTTCTTGGCGTAGGACTGACCCAGCGCGATCGTCGCCTTGTGCAACTCGCCGGCCGACATGGTTTCCAACGGTTTGCCGCTGGGGCGTCCGATCGAGCCGGTCGTCAGCTTGCTGGTCCCGCAGCCTGCAACGCTGGCCGCGAGTGCTATTATGAACGCCGTGGTGATCAGCCGCTTCCCCGTGGCGTTCATGCGGTTGGTCGGCATCTGCACCAGGGCCTCCATTCGTCAAATTGGCTTTTACGTGGCCATCTTCCCTCCCGCAGAAATATTCTGTTAACCCTAACGGATCGTTAAAACGCGCCGACTCGGAAGCCGGAGACCGTCGAATGCCAGTCGAACTCATCGAGAGAGAACTGAAGACCACGCTGCCGGTTCATCTGGTGGCGAAGGATAGACTGGATGCGGCAGGGCTTGCCTCCTCCTCGCTCGCCTGGGCCAGGGCCAACGGCTTTTCCGGTCAGGCCGGGAGGACGCTGATCCTGCCCGGCGAAAACGGCGGGCTTGCCGGCGCCCTGTTCGGCACGGGCGACGGCGAAGGCGCGCTTGCCATTGGCGCGCTGGCGAGAGCCTTGCCCGCAGGCGACTGGCATTTCGCCTCCACGCTGACCGAGCCGGAAATCGCGGCCATCGCGTTGGCGCTCGGCGGCTATGTCTTCACCCGCTACGGCAAAAAGCCTGGCAGGACGCTGCGTTTTTCGCTGCCGCCCGGCGCTGAAGCGGCTTATGTTCGCCGCATCGCCGATGGCGTTTTCCTGACGCGCGATCTGGTCAACACGCCGACCAGCGACATGGGACCGGACGAACTGGAGAAGGCAGTTCGGACGCTGGCCGGGACGTACGACGCCGAAGTGTCGGTGACCAGGGGCGACGACCTGCTCAAGAACAATTTCCCGATGATCCATGCGGTCGGCCGCGCTTCCGTCGGCGCACCGCGGCTGATCGACATGATCTGGGGACCGGAGAACGCCCCGAAGGTGACGCTGGTCGGCAAGGGCGTCTGCTTCGACACCGGTGGACTCGACATCAAGCCGTCCTCGGGCATGCTTTTGATGAAGAAGGACATGGGTGGCGCTGCCAACGTATTGGGCCTCGCCTCGATGATCATGGCCGCCGGGCTGAAGGTCCGGCTGCGTGTGCTGATCCCGGCGGTCGAAAATTCGATTGCCGGCAACGCCTTCCGGCCCGGCGACGTGCTGGTGAGCCGCAAAGGCATCACCGTCGAGATCGGCAACACCGACGCCGAAGGACGGCTGGTGCTGGCGGACGCCCTGGCACTGGCAGACGACGACGAGCCGCAACTGCTGATCGACATGGCGACCTTGACCGGGGCTGCCCGCGTCGCGCTCGGTCCCGATCTGCCACCGTTCTACACCGGCGACGAAGCGCTGGCCTCCGACCTGGCTGCGGCCTCCGTCGCAGTCGAGGATCCACTGTGGCGCATGCCGCTGTGGAAACCCTATGCCGCAAAGCTGTCGTCGAAGATCGCCGACATCAACAATGTCACGTCAGACAGTTTCGCCGGCTCAATCACCGCGGCGCTTTTCCTCAAACGCTTCGTCGAGAAGACCGCCGCCTGGGCGCATTTCGACATCTTCGCCTGGAACCCCTCCGATCGTCCGCACGGTCTCGCCGGCGGCGAGGCGCAAGGCATCCGCGCGCTGGAAAGGGTCATCTCAAAACGCTACGCCTGACGCTGCGGTGCAGGGCATTCTCGTGACTGAAACGGAACCGAAACAATTTGCCGTCATTCTGGCCGGATGTCGATTTCGATGCGCCCGAGTCAGGCCTTGCGACTGTGGCAGCAGGTGATGCTGTACCAGGTGCGCGACGATGCGCCGGACCTCACCATGCGCCAGACGGCGATCCTGTTCACGATCTATCTCGATCCACCGCCGCATACGGTGCGCGGCCTCGCCGCCCGGCTCAATGTCACCAAGCCGGTGATCACCCGGGCGCTCGACACGATGGGCGCAATGAAGCTGGTTTCGCGCCATCGCGATGAGCTCGACAAGCGCAACGTGCTGGTCAAGCGAACCGTAGAAGGTGCTCTCTTTGTCGAGCGCTTCGGCGATGTTATCATTGCCAGAGCCCAGGAATTGCCGATCTAGAGCAGGATTCCGAACCGCAGGTCAGCGAAGCAAAGCAGCACCGTTTCGGAAGGGGTCATGCTCCAACACCAAGCCAGAGCCGAGTTGCCGATTTGACCGCCAGGGATGCCCGCCTTCACGCCTTCCGTTCCGATCTCGCCGATGCCAGGCTGGAAGGCGAGGTCGCCGCCGATCGCTTCGTCGCCGGGCGGCCAGCGCGGATCTCAGCCACAGTGGCCGATCTCCGCAAGGCTCCGCGGCCGGATGCCGGCATCAACACGCAAGCCCTGTTCGGCGACGACGTCCTCGTCTTCGAAGATACCGAAGGCTGGGCCTGGATCCAGTCGGAGCGCGACGGCTATGTCGGCTATGTCGCCGACACCGTGCTGGGGGGACGGGACCATGCGCCCACCCATGTCGTCACGGTGCCGCGCACCTTCCTCTATCCGGGACCGGATTTGCGGGTTCCGCTGAGCGGGCAACTGTCGATGGGATCGGCGGTGACGGTAACCGGCGCAGCCGAAACGCGCGGCACGCATTATGCGCTGCTGCCGTCCGGCGAGGCTGTCATATCAGGCCATCTCAGGCCTCTGGGAGAGCCGGCTGCCGACTATGTCGCGGTCGCGGAGGCTTTTCTCGGCACGCCCTATCTGTGGGGCGGCGCCTCCGGCTTCGGCATCGATTGCTCCGGCCTCGTGCAACTGGCGATGCACATGGCCGGCAGGCAAGTGCTGCGCGATTCCGACATGCAGGCGGCGACCATCGGCGAGCCGCTCGACCCGGGTCCGGATCTTGCCGGGTTGCGGCGCGGCGACCTGGTGTTCTGGAAAGGCCATGTCGCTGTCATGACCGACCCGGAAACGATGATCCACGCCAACGGCCACACCATGCTGGTCTCGCGTGAAGGGTTCAGGCGAGCCCTCGCCCGCATCGGCTATCTCTATGGCGGTCCGACAGGGTTTAGGCGGCCGTAGCGCAAGCGCTTTTCCTTCTCTAATCACCAACGTTGCAGGATTGGCGGCCAAAGCGAAGCTGCCGATCTCCCCCCAAGTGGGGGAGATGTCCGGCAGGACAGAGGGGGGCGCCGTAGAGCCCCAACCTCAATACGGACCGAGCACTGACCAAATGCCTCACACGCCATTGCCTCCGCGAAATCGCGCAAATGCCAAATCGATGCGCAAAGCCATGACCGACGGCGAACTGAAGCTTGGAACGAGCTTCGCGCGCATCGGCTGATGGGGCTTGGCTTCCGCCGACAATTTCCGATCGCTGGTTACATCCTCGACTTCGCTTGCCCGGACAAGAAGCTCGTCGTCGAAGTCGATGGTTCGCAGCGTGCCGAAGCCAATACAGGCGACGAGGCGAGGACAAAGCGTCTGGAACGGGATGGCTGGACCATCCTGCGCTTCTGGAACGACGACGTCATTCGCGACATCGACAATGTCTGCCAGCATATTGTCATCGAGGCGGGGCTCGCCGGTGCGACTTGATACGCCGGCGCGAGGCGCCCCCCTCTGTCCTGCCGGACATCTCCCCCACAAGGGGGGAGATTGGCAGTTTCGCTCTGGCCGCCAATCCTGCAACGTTGGTGATTAGCGGAAGCAGACAAGACAGCCAATCTCCCCCTTGTGGGGGAGATGGCCGGCAGGCCAGAGGGGGGCGCAGTAGAGCGCCCACCTCACTTGCGACCGAAGCCGCGCACGATCACCTTTTGTTCCGATTCTGCTTGGCGATTGCGCGGCGCCGCGCTACCTCTGGCGGGTGACAGAGCAGCCGCGCCTCGCCGAACAGAATGCCGCCGTGCACTTGCCCGAGCCATTCCTCAAATGGTTCGCGCAAAGAGGCTGGTCGCCGCGCGCCCACCAGATCGAATTGCTGGCGACTGCCCAGGCCGGGCAATCGGTTCTGCTGATCGCGCCGACCGGCGCCGGCAAGACGCTGGCCGGGTTTATGCCTTCACTGACCGAGCTGGCCCGGAGGCCGGGGAGAAAGCCGGGACAGGCGCGTCGCGGCATCCACACGCTCTACATCTCGCCGCTGAAAGCGCTGGCCGTCGACATCGAGCGCAATCTCGGCAAGCCGGTGGAAGAGATCGGTCTGTCCGTCACCATCGAGACGCGCACCGGCGACACGCCCGCGCACAAGCGCCAGCGCCAAAAGCGGGCCCCGCCCGAAATCCTCCTGACCACGCCCGAGCAACTGGCGCTGCTGATTGCTGCGCCCGACGCCAGGCGCTTCTTCGAGGATCTGCGCTATGTCGTGCTCGACGAACTGCATTCCTTGGTGACGTCGAAGCGCGGGCATCTCCTGTCGCTCGGGCTGGCTCGGCTGCGATCCTTTGTTCCCAGCTTGCAGACGATCGGCCTGTCGGCGACGGTCGCCGAGCCGGACGAATTGCGGCGCTGGCTGGTCAGCCAGAATCCACCCGGCGGCATGGCCGAATTGATCGTCGTCACCGGCGGCGCCAAGCCTGACATCTCCATCCTCGACTCGGAACAGCACGTGCCGTGGGCCGGACATTCGGCCCGCTACGCGACACCGGAGATCTATAGCGAGATCAAGCGACACAAGACGACCCTGCTGTTCGTCAACACGCGCAGCCAGGCCGAGCTGTTGTTCCAGGAATTGTGGCGGGTCAACGAGGACACTTTGCCGATCGCGCTGCATCACGGCTCGCTCGATGTCGCCCAGCGCCGGCGCGTCGAAAAAGCCATGGGCGAGAATGCCTTGCGTGCCATCGTCGCCACGTCGACGCTCGACCTCGGCATCGACTGGGGCGATGTCGACCTGGTCGTGCATGTCGGCGCACCGAAGGGTGCGAGCCGGCTGGCGCAGCGCATCGGCCGCGCCAACCACCGCATGGATGAGCCGTCGAAGGCGATCCTGATTCCGGCCAACCGCTTCGAGGTGCTGGAATGCCGGGCGGCGCTCGACGCCAATTACCTCGGCGCCCAGGACACGCCGCCGCTGGTCAATGGCGGGCTCGATGTGCTGGCGCAGCATGTCCTGGGTTGCGCCTGCGGCGCGCCTTTTCATGCCGATGCGCTGTTCGAGGAGGTGCGAACCGCCGCGCCCTATGCCGAACTCGACCGGCCGACGTTCGATCGTGTCGTCGACTTCGTCGCCACCGGCGGATATGCGCTGAAGAACTACGAGCGCTACGCTCGCATCCGCCTGAACAAGGACGGGCTGTGGCGCGTCTCCAATCCTCGCATCGCCCAGCAGTACCGGCTGAATGTCGGCACCATCATCGAGGTGCCGGCGCTCAACGTGCGTTATGTCAAGGCCGGCAGCAAAGGCTCTGCCTCGCGCGGCGGTCGGGTTCTCGGCAAGATCGAGGAGGCGTTCCTCGAAACGCTGACGCATGGCGATACCTTCATGTTCGCCGGCAAGGTGCTTCGCTTCGAGGGCATCCGCGACAATGAGTGCTTCGTGTCGAATGCGCCCGGCAGTGACGCCAAGGTGCCCTATTATGGCGGCGGCAAATTCCCGCTTTCGACTTACCTCGCCGAACAGGTCCGCATCATGCTGGACGACCCGCAGCGCTGGAAGAAGCTGCCGGAACAGGTCGCCGACTGGCTGCGCTTCCAGGCCGACAAATCGGTGCTGCCGAAGCGCGACGACCTGCTGATCGAGACCTTTCCGCGCGGCAACCGCTACTATCTGGTGGCCTACCCGTTCGAGGGCAGGCTGGCGCACCAGACGCTTGGCATGCTGCTCACCCGCCGCCTCGACCGGGCGGGAGCCAGGCCGCTCGGCTTCGTCGCCACCGACTATGCGCTTGCCATCTGGTCGCTGGCCGATATGGGCAGGATGTTCCGGGCGAAGAAACCGTCGCTGGCCGCGCTTTTCGACCAGGACATGCTGGGCGACGATCTCGAAGCCTGGCTGGCCGGCAGCTGGCTCTTGAAGCGCACCTTTCGCAATTGCGCGCTCATTTCCGGACTGATCGAAAAGCGTCATCCGGGCCAGGAGAAGAGCGGCCGCCAGGTCACCGTCTCGACCGACCTCATCTACGACGTCCTGCGCAGCCATGAGCCCGACCACATCCTGCTGCAGGCGACGCGTGCCGACGCGGCCACGGGTCTGCTGGATGTCAGCAGACTTGCCGAGATGCTCTCGCGTATCAAGGGACGAATCGTGCATAAAGACCTCGAGCAGATTTCGCCGCTCGCCGTGCCGATCATGCTCGAGATCGGCAAGATGCCGGTGCATGGCGAGGCCGATGATACGCTGCTGATGGATGCGGCAACGCTGGTCGAGGAGGCCATGGGGACGAAATGACATTCGCACTCGCCATGACGGCGCTCCTGGCGGATGCCGATGCTATCGGCATCGCCGGCGAGCGTGCGATCTGCGATCGGCGCGGCGTGCTTTATTTTCCCGAGCTTCGGCTTCTGACCGTGTCCGACCTGCATCTGGAAAAGGGCTCGTCGCTGGCACGGCGCGGTACATTGATCCCGCCTTATGATACCGGTGCGACGTTACTGCGGTTGCAGGCGGTGATTGCCGATTATCAGCCGGCGATCGTCATCAGCCTCGGCGACAGCTTTCATGACGGCGGCGGCGCCGCGCGCATGCATGCGAGCTTTCGCGAACGGCTGGAAGCGCTGATGGCCGGTCGCGACTGGTTCTGGGTTGCCGGCAATCATGACCCGAATGCGCCGGCCGACCTGCCCGGCGAGACGGTGCGCGAGCTGGCCATAGGCTCTCTCGTATTCCGGCACGAGCCTTCGGCGGTGAGAGTGGAAGGCGAGGTATCAGGTCATCTGCACCCTTGCGCCCGCATCGTGCAGCAGGGCCGCTCGGTGCGACGGCGCTGCTTTGCCGGCGACGGCGGCCGCATGATCATGCCGGCCTTCGGCGCCTATACCGGCTCGCTCAATGTGCTCGACCGCGCCTATGCCGGGCTGTTCCGCCGCGAGACGCTGATGGCCTATATGCTCGGCACCGAGCGCATTTTTGCGATTTCCCACGCGATGCTGCGGCCGGGCTGAGCTGCTCTACCTGCCGTAGTAGAGGGTGACGGTGTGTTTCGCTTCGGCGAAGAACAGCCAGCGTTCGACCAGCATGCCGGCGAATTGGGCTGATGTGGCGAGTGCCGACAGCACCGCCGCATAGGGCCATGGCAAGGCGAACGCGGCAATCAGCAGCAAGACGGGCAGAGCGAAGGCCAGCACTTGCGTGATCTGGCGCAGCCGCGCCTTGTGCTTGCGGGCGATGCGAAAGCCCATCTCCTTGAGCAGGTAGTTTTCTTCGGTGTGCGGCCATTCCAGCGACCGCACCGTACCGCCGGCAAGTCCGGTCGCGGTGTTGGCGTTGGTCGGGATTTCCAGCCTGTCATTGTAGCGCCAATTTGCCAGCTTCCAGCCCCAGCCGAGCAAGGTCAGCAGCACGCAACCTGTCAGAACGATAGTCGAGCCGAGGGCGAAGCCCTGCAGCAGCGCGTTGAGAAGCACGCTGCCGCTCATCGCCGAAAAGATCAGGTAGCTGGGCAAAGTGAAGCGGCTGTGCCACTGGGCGATCGGCTTCAGCGAGGCATAGATCATGCCGGTGGTGCAGACGGTGGCGACCGCGCCGACCGCAGCCAGCAGCCCGGCGACGGCCACCCAGCCGTTTGTGCGGCCGAGGAACAGCCAGCCGAAGGCCAACAATCCCGCCGGCACGAAGGTCGCGACCGAGGCAACGCCTTCGCGCGACAGCCATGAGCTGCGCCATTGCGAGAATGCTCTCCAGGCGCGTTCTGGTCGGCCGAGATGGCCGGCCGACGACAGCAGGCCGGCCGAGATCAGGCCGAGAGCCAGCCCCATGCCGACGACGCCGAGCCAGAAGTCAGGCGGGACAAATCCTTGTCCGGCCAGCACGCCGAGCAGCGCGAGCAGGCCGTAACCGGCGCCCGTGGCAGTGGTGAAGAAGACGACGGAGAAGGCTGGATGCATGAGGCTGGTTGCTGGTCAGTGCGAAAGCATGCGGTCGACCCAGCCGAGGAAGCCGCCTTCGGCCTGCACCGGTTCGAGTCTCGGCGCCGGCACCGATGCAGCGCGCGGCGTATGGGCGCGCGGCGGCAGATATTTGTTGGTCGGGTGATAGCCGAGTTCGGGCATCAGGTCGACGCCGCCGCGT
Organism: Mesorhizobium sp. WSM4837; assembly: GCF_055811435.1. NCBI lineage: Bacteria > Pseudomonadati > Pseudomonadota > Alphaproteobacteria > Hyphomicrobiales > Phyllobacteriaceae > Mesorhizobium > Mesorhizobium sp. WSM4837. Next base: position 89,040 of record NZ_JBVVQE010000005.1, on the reverse strand, counting down.
TCGGCCACCAGTTGCGAGATCGCCGATGCCGGGTCGCCGAGATCGCCAAAGTGCCGCGCGCTGGTTGGACAGGCGGCGACGCAGGCCGGCACGCGGTCTTCTTCCGCCAGATTGTCGTTGTAGATGCGGTCGACGCACAGCGTGCACTTCTTCATCACGCCGACATCGGTATCGAACTCACGCGCGCCATAGGGGCAGGCCCAGCTGCACAATTTGCAGCCGATGCACTTGTCTTCGTCGACCAGCACGATGCCGTCCGAGGCCCGTTTGTAGGAGGCGCCGGTCGGGCAGACGGTGACGCAGGCCGGTGTCTCGCAATGCAGGCAGGAGCGTGGGAAATTGACCGTGCGCCCACCCATCTCCGTCATGTGCTCATAGCTGTGCACGCGGTTGAACCAGACCCCGTCGGCATCGCCGCCATAGGGATCGATGTCGGTCAGCGGCGCCATGTGACCGCCGGTGTTCCATTCCTTGCAGGCGGTAACGCAGGCTTGGCAACCGACGCAGGTGTCGAGGTCGATGACCAGGCCGAGCTTCTTGTCGGTATGGGCGGGAAGGCAGGTCATGATCTGGAAGCCTCTCTTGCCCGGCGGAATTCAGCGCCGAAACTGAGCTTGTCGGGCGAGGGCTCGAAATGCGGTGGCTGCCGGAAGCGCTCGAACTGCGGCTCAGTGAAGCCGGCTTCTTCAGCCGCGCATTTGACGATGCGGACGCGCAGGTCGAACCATGCCGCCTGGCCGGTCACCGGATCGGAATTCGAGTAGCGCTTGCCGTTCGCATCGGCAGAAGTCTGGTCGCCGATGATATGGTTGAGCAGAAAGGCGCGGTTGGATTCGGCCGCATCGTCCTTCAGCCCCCAGCTGCCGCGCCGCTTGCCGATCGCGTTCCAGGTCCACACCGTGTCGGCGTTGACCCCGTCGACCAGCTTGATCTGTCCCTTGACCCTGCCGTTGATGCTCTCGATCCAAACCCAGTCGTCATCGGCAAGCCCGAGGCCGGCGGCGGTTTGGCTGTGCACGAACAGCCGGTTCTGGCTGGTGATCTGTCTGAGCCAGGCGTTCTGCGAGCCCCAGGAATGATACATGTGCATCGGCCGCTGCGTCAGCGCATGCAGAGGGTATTTCTCAACGTCGACAACCGTCTCCTCGAAGGGCGTGTACCAGAACGGCAACGGGTCCATATAGGTTTCGATGCGGCTGCGCTCCGCCTCTGGCGGCAGCACCCTGCCATGGCCGCGCGCGGCGAGGCGAAACCGCTGCATCGGCTCGGAATAGAGCTGGAACACGATCGGCTCGGCCTTCGGGATGAAACCCATGGTCTCGGCAAACTCGAGGTAGGATCGGTTGGCCATCTTGTAGTAGCGCTGGTCGTCGGCAAAATCGTGGTGCCAGAAGCCGCCATTGTCGATGTAGCGCTGAAGCTGGTCGGGATTGGCATCGCCCTTGCCGATCAAAATTCCGTCCTTGCCGCGCCAGCCGGCGAGCGGGCCGATGCCTGGCCTGCGCTCATGATTGACGATGTAATCGGCATAGTCGCGGTATTTGGCCGAGCCGTCGTCGGCGACGAAGCCGGGCAGGCCGAGCCGCGCGCCGAGCTCGATCAGCACCGTCTGGAACGCCCGCACGTCGCGGTCCGGCTCGACAACCGGATGACGGATGGCGTCACCCGGTCCATCGGCGTGGCTGATCGGCCGGTCGAGCAGGCTGATGCAGTCATGACGCTCGAGATAGGTGGTGTCGGGAAGCACGAGATCGGCGAACGGCACGGTCTCGGAATAATAGGCGTCGGAATAGATGATGAACGGGATCCTGTACTCGCCTGACGCATCCATGTCGGTCAGCATCGCCATCGTCTCGACGGTATTCATCGACGAGTTCCAGGCCATGTTGGACATGTACATGAACAGCGTATCGATCCTGTAGGGGTCGCCGGCCCAGGCGTTACGGATGACCGTGTGCATGAGCCCGTGTGCTGCCAGCGGCGCATCCCAGGAATAGGCCTTGTCGATACGGATCGGCGTGCCGACGTCATCGACCAGCAGATCGTCCGGGCCGCAGACGAAACCGAGCGGCATGCCTTCGAGCGGCGTCATCGGCCTGACGTCCTTGCCCGCCGGCCTCGGCCCCGGCGGCGCCGACCGCGGATAAGGCGGCTTGAAGCGAAACCCGCCGGGCACGTCCACCGTACCCAGGAGTACTTGCAGCAGGTGGATGGCGCGGCAGGTGTGAAAACCGTTCGAATGCGCCGAGATGCCGCGCATCGCGTGCATCGACACCGGCCGGCCCTTGATCGTCTCGTGCCGGCGGCCGGCCCAGTCGGTCCACGCCACCGGCAGTTCGATCGCCTGCTCGAAGGCGACATGCGCCAGTTCGGCGGCGATGCGGCGGATGGTGTCGGCGGTAACGCCGCAGCGTTCGGCGACCGCATCGGGAGAATAACTCTCGTGCAGGTACCGGTCTGCGATAAGCTGGAAGACCGGTACGCAGCGGCGGCCATCGACCTGGAAGTTGCCGGTCAGCGCCGGCTTTGCGTCGGTATCGGTGGCGCTGACGGAGACTTTGGCCAGCCTGTCCCAGGCCAGCGGATTGCCGCCGCTGTCGCGTGCGAACAGCCCGTCATCTGCTGCACCCGGCTCCTGGATGACGAGGACATGGGCGTTGGTGTAGCGCAGCAAGTAATCGAGATCGACGCGGCCGGCCTTCAGCAGTTCATGGATGAGAGCAAACACGAACAGGCCGTCGGTGCCGGGCCGGATGCCGATCCAGTCATCGGCAATGGCGTTGTAGCCGGTGCGGCATGGATTGATCGAGACCACCTTGGCGCCGCGCGCCTTGAGCTTGCCGAGACCGATCTTGATCGGGTTGGAATCATGGTCCTCGGCGACGCCGAACAGCATGAAGTACCTGGTGTTGTCCCAGTCGGGTTCGCCGAACTCCCAGAACGAGCCGCCGATCGTATAGAGCCCGCCGGCCGCCATGTTGACCGAGCAGAAGCCGCCATGGGCGGCGAAATTCGGCGTGCCGAACTGGCTCGCCCACCAGCCGGTCAACGATTGCGACTGGTCGCGCCCGGTGAAGAAGGCGAGTTTCTTTGGGTCGGTGCGGCGGATTTTCGAAAGCCGTTCCGTCGCGATCGAGAAGGCCTCCCCCCACTCGATCTCGCGAAACTCTCCCGAGCCGCGCGGACCGCTGCGCAGCAATGGTTTCTTCAACCTGGCCGGACTGTAGTGCTGCATGATGCCGGCGCTGCCTTTGCCGCACAGCACGCCGCGATTGACCGGATGGTCCTTGTTGCCGTTGATGTAGCGGACCTTGCCGTCCTTGATGTGGACGTCGATACCGCAGCGGCAGGCGCACATGTAGCAGGTGGTCTTGGCGATGCTGTCGGAGACATCAGGCGAGGTATCGACGCCATCACCCTCGTCGGGCGCGCGGGTGTCGGCAAGCGACCGTTGGGACGGTGCGGAATTGGCGCCGCGCAGCGGTCCGTGGTTCATGATTCGGCGCTTTTGCGGTCTGCGAATTTGGCTCTCGTCTTCGGCCCGGGGCCGCGCATATAGTGTTCTTCCGGATGATAACGGTCGCCGGCAAGCCGACGCCGCAGGCCGCGGGTCCAATGGGCAAACAAGGATTTGAACCGCCCGATCACTTTTCTACCCGTTCCAGGTTGGCCGCGATTTTTTTCCAACACCGGCGGGAAAATTAGAACAAAGCAACCGATCCGTCTAACAAGTTGCTCTTGTAATTCCAATCGAAATTCTTTCTTAATTCTCCGCATGACCCTGGACCAACTGCGGATATTCGTTGCTGTCGCCGAACGGGGGCACATGACCAAGGCGGCCGAGCTGCTGGGCATTTCCCAGTCGGCCGCCTCGGCCGCCATCCGCTCGCTCGAACAGCAGCATGGCGTCCAGCTGTTCAACCGGGTCGGTCGCAACATCGAGTTGGCGCAGACCGGGCGCAGGTTTCTGCCCGAGGCGAAGGCCGTGCTCGAACGGGCGGCTGCCGCCCACGACGTGCTGGAGCACGTCTCGCAGACGATCACCGGCAGCCTTTCCATCGCCGCCAGCCAGACGATCGCCAGCTACTGGCTGCCGCGCCGGCTGGCCTCCTTCCACGAGGCCTATCCCGCCGTCAGGCTGAGCGTGACCATCGGCAACACCAGGCAGGTTGAGACCACCGTACTCGACGGTACGGCTGATTTTGGTCTGGTCGAGGGGCGCACTGAATCGGACATATTGCGGCGCGCCAAGGTCGATGTGGATCGCCTGATGCTGGTCGTGGCGCATTCGCATCCCGAAATCGCCGAAGTCTCGCGCGGGCATCCCGATATCAGGGAACTCCGCTGGATCATCAGGGAAGGCGGATCGGGCACGCGCGAGGTGCTGGAAGATCTTGCCCGCCGCGAAGGGATCTCCTTCGCAGAGCTGCGAATATTCCTGGTGCTGCCGAGCAACGAGGCGGTCCGTCAGGCGGTCGAGGCCGGCGCCGGCGCCACCATCATTTCGGAGCTCGTTGTCGAACGCGCGGTTGCCGAAGGCAGCTTGCGGTCCGTGTCGATCGATCTGCCGAAGCGCGATTTCGCCATGATCACGCATCGTGACCGGCAGGCAAGTCTGGCCCAGATGGCGCTCAAGGCGCATCTGGGCGCGAGGGCCGGCGAGACCGTCCGGGGGTAAGCCGGGTCAGCCGAATTTCCGCTGCGCATCGAGCGCCAGCCCAAGCCCGACCGAGCCGAACATATCGCCTTCGATGACCGACGCCTGCGGCACCAGGGCCAGTATCTGCTGCCTTGCCAGCGGGATGGCGGTCGATCCGCCGGTCAGGAACACCGCGGTGATGGCGGTTGGTTTCACCTGCGCGTCGCGGATCGTCTCGCCAACCGTCGCAGCCACCCGTTCGATATCCCTGGCAATCGTGGTCTCGAGCCCGGCGCGCGAAATTTCGGTCGCAAACTTCGCTCCCGTCAGCGCGACCATCACCTCGGCGGACGATTGCTCCGTCAGCTCGATCTTGGCCCTCTCGACCAAAGCGGCCAGCGCGTGCCCGTAACGATGCTCGACGATGTCGATGAAGCGGTCGACCAGGTCGGCGCGTTCCGCCTCGTAGCGGATCTGGCGCAGATGCGTCATCGCCCGGGCGGTGTAGACCAGATTGATGCGCTGCCATGTCGCCAGGTCGATGAAGTAGCTGGCCGGCAAGTTGCGCTTGCCGTCCTTGGTCGGCGAGAGGTAGCCGAGCTGCGGCATCACATGGGCGATGCTCAACAGCCGGTCGAAGTCGGTGCCGCCGATGTGGATGCCTCGGCTGGCCAGAATGTCGTCCTTGCGATCCAGGGAGCGGGCGCGCTGCGGCGAGACCCGCACGATCGAGAAGTCGGACGTGCCGCCGCCCATGTCGACGATCAGCGCCAGCTCTTCGCCCGTCACCGTCTGCTCGTAGTCGAGCGCCGCCGCGATCGGCTCGAACTGGAAGGCGATATGCTTGAAGCCCTGGGTGCGGGCCGCGTTTTCGAGTTCACCTTTGGCCTTGGCATCGGCCTCGGCATCGTCGTCGACGAACTGCACGGGACGACCGAGCACCACGCTTTCAACCGTATCGTCCGCATCCTCTTCCAGCCTTTTCCTGAGATGACCGACGAACAGGCCGATGATCTCGGTGAAGGCGATCGATCGGGTTTTGATGCGCGTCTTTTCATGGACTAGCGTACCGCCGAGTACGCTCTTCAGCGAGCGCATCAGGCGACCCTCGATGCTGTCGGTATAGTTGGCGATGGCGCGGCGCCCAAAGTAGGTGCGGTTGTCCTCGAAATTGAGGAACACCGCGCTGGGCAGGGTCACCTCGCCGTCTTCCAGCGCCACCAAATGCGGCTGCCCGTTCCTGATCACGCCGACGGTGGAGTTCGAAGTGCCGAAGTCGATACCGCCGAATGCTGGTCGCATCGCAAAGTCCTGTATTTTTTATTTGGGGAGCGACAGCCGGTGTTCGGCCGGGCCGGGGTCGCGGTCTAACCCACGAGCGTAAAAAGGGGAACCGCCTGTTGAAGAGAGTTTAATCCTTCCGGAAAACCAGCCTTCCGAGCCAGCCGGTCAGCATGGCCAACGACACCGCGAAGACGCCATACAGGAAAGAATAATCGTGGGCGACGCGGAAGATCGACTGTTCGAAACCGGATTTGCGGATTTCGAGCTGGGCGGAGCTTTCCTTGATGAACAGCCCGCTCTTGAACAGGAACGCGCGTGCCTTGTGGGTGCCGACCGGAACATTGGGGGCGAGCCTGACGGTGGCGCGGAACAGGTTCTGCGACAGGAACTGCACGCCGCCGACATTCACGCTGTAGAGGCCGGTCGCCGTCTTGCGCTCGCGCAGTGCCGCGGTGAACTCCTCGATGGTAGCCGGACTGTCGCCAGCGTCGGCCGGCTGCATATAGATGTTGGCGGCGCCGAGCGACAGTTGCTTGTAGCTGTTGGGGTCGGTGACGTCCTGCAGCGGCCGCGTCGTCGCCACCGAATAGGACACCGGCACATTCTTGAAGGTCTCGGACTCCAGATTGATCCAGATGCCGAGCACCCGGTCCTTGCGGCGCACGACGACCTTCCGGGCCGGACCCTCAAGCACGACCACGATGTCGTAGCGCCCCTGGCGCGCGACACGCGGGTCGGCATTTTCCAATGAGCCGAAGATGGTGAGGTCGGCGCCGGAAAAGCCGGCGGTGATTGAGACATGGTCGGTGGATAGGCCGATCTGGATGTTTTCGGTAACCGGCGTCTGCGCTCTTGCCGGTGACGAGGCGGCGCACAGCGACAGCGAGGCAACGGCCAGGAACGTCCTAAAACCCGCCATCAGGTCGGATCCGCGCCGGACAGCGAATAGAGGCTGGGCGGCGTCACGAACAGATCGATGGCGAGCCGGATGGCAACCGCCAGGACCAGCAGTGCCAGCAGCGCCCTGAGCTGCTCGCCGCGCAGCCTTTGGCCGGCCTTGGCGCCGTATTGCGCGCCGGCGACGCCGCCCGCCATCAACAAGAAGGCGAGCATGACGTCGACCGTCTGGTTGGTGGTGGCATGGACCAGCGTGGTGTAGGCCGAGGTGAAGATGATCTGGAACAGCGAGGTGCCGACGACGACGTTGGTCGGCACTTTCAAGAGATAGATCAGCGCCGGCACCATGATGAAGCCGCCGCCGACGCCCATGATCGACGACAGGAAACCGATGCCGGCGCCGAGGCCGAGCACCGGGATGACGCTGACGAACAGCTTCGAGGCCCTGAACCGCATTTTCAGCGGCAAGCGGTGGATCCAGTTGTGCTGGCCGGATTTCTTCAGCACCGGTGCCGCGCCGCTGCGCGTGGCGCGCAGCGCATTGACGCTCTCGACCAGCATCAGCCCGCCGACGGTGCCGAGCAGCACGACATAGAGCAGCGAGATGAACAGGTCGAGCTGGCCGAGCCGGCGCAAGAAGCCAAAGACGAAGATGCCGCCGGTCGAGCCGACGATGCCGCCGGCCAAAAGCACACCGCCGAGCTTGAAGTCGAGCGTGCCGCGCTTCACGTGCGACAATGCGCCGGAGAAGGAGGAGGCGATGACCTGGTTGGCGCCGGTGGCGACTGCGATCGCCGGCGGTATGTTGTAGAAGATCAGCAGCGGCGTGATCAGGAAGCCGCCGCCCACTCCGAACATGCCCGAGAGGAAACCCACCGCCGCGCCCATGGCCAGCAGCACGAAGATGTTGACGGAAATTTCCGCGATCGGGAGATAGATGCCCACCCGTCAGTCTCGATCAGTTTGCCCGTCGGCGAATGCAACCGTGGCGGGCATTCGCGCCAAAAGCCTGTCCGTTCTTGCGCCGGCCGGGCGGCGAAGTCAAACCTCGCCACGTCGCCGAAACAAAAAACAACTCAATCAGTTAACAGGCAAATGTGTGGCAAAGGCGTCGCGGAAACGACGCATCTGACGTTATTTGCGCGCAAGCAGCACCTTGACCAGCTTTTCGTCGACCGTGCCGGTAGGCTTCAGATCGTTGTCGGTCTGGAAAGCCATGATGGCATCCTTGGTTTTCTGGCCCATCACGCCGTCGTCATTGCCGGCCTCGTAGCCGTTCTTGTTGAGAATACGCTGGATGTTCTGAACGACCTTCTTCATGTCGACGCTGGCGGTCGTCTGCGGCGTGCCATCCTGCCACGATTCGGGAATATCGGCCGAATTTGCCGCAGGATCGAGCGGCTTTGCCTTCCACAGCTCCGTGGCGGCGCGTGCGCGTTCGAGCTGCTCGGGCCTGAGCGCCTTGGCGATCTCGTCGCGCTTTGCCGCCGCATCCTTGTCGCCGGTCTTGGCGACGAGCGCGAACCATTTGTAGGACTCTTCGAGATTCTGCTTCATGCCGACGCCCTTCGCCGCCAGGATGCCGAGATTGAACTGGCTGTCCTTGACGCCGAGATCGGCGGCGGCCTGGAACCAGTGCGCGGCCGATTCATTGTCGGTCACGCCGTCCGCCGCCATGGCGAAGAGCACGGCGAGGTTGTGCATGGCGCTGGCGTTGCCCTGCGCGGCGGCGAGCTGGTACCAGGTCTTCGCCTTCTTGACGTCGCGCGCGACGCCGGTGCCCTTCTCGTAGAAGTTGCCGATGCGGTATTCCGCCGGTGCGAAGCCGAGCTCGGCTGATTTCTCGTACCATTTGGCGGCCGCTGCCATGTCTTGCTTGACGCCGCGCGATTCGGCGTAGCGCGAGCCGATCTCGAACAATGCCTTGGCGTCGCCGCCGGCCGCTGCGTCACGCAAGGCAGCCGGGCCGGCATCGGCTGGAATGTCGATCTTGGCAGTGGCCGCCGCCGTCGAAGCAACCGCTGACGTGACCGTGCCGGTCATGTCCTGGGTCGCGGGCGTGGCGTCCGGCGCGGTGGCCATTGGTTCGGCGTCCGCAGCCGTCGGGCCCGCAGGTGCCGACGCTGTCACGTTAGCCGCCGCCGGATCGGGCGACGTCGTTGAAGCCATTGGCGCAGGAACAGGCTCGGCCGCGGACCCTGAGTCGATCGGCGTTTCGGCATCCGCCGATCTTTCGCCATATGACGGCGTGACGATGGCGGCCTGCGCCGGCATGTCGTCCTCGGCTACCGATTCGGATGGCTCTGCCTGCCGGACAGCGTGGTCTGGTGCGCTATCCCCTGCAGTTTCTGTGTCCGTCTTCGGCTCGTTGACGGTACCGATCGATGCGCTTTCCGCTGGCTGCGCGGCAGCCATCGGCGCCGTGTCGTTGCTGGCAATATCGACCGGGTCGGAGACAAAGGCCTTGCCTAATTGCAGGCCGGCGAGCGCCAGCATGACCGCGGCGGCTGCCATCAGAATCGGCTTGCGTCGCGCCTTGAGCAAGTCGCCGATCCTGAGCGCCTTTACCGGCCCCCTCATCGTCGATTGCCGCTTGAGAGCGTCGGCCTCGGCAGCGGCCGCTTGCGCCGCGCGCCTGGCTGCGGCGATGAAGTCGGATTTCGATGCGTCGGCATTGCCGGCCCTGCCGGGCGGGCCGCGTTCGTCGCGCACGCGCTTCATGATGGCGTTGAGGTCAGGTGGGCCGGAGCCGGGCTCCAGCGGCCGGTTGGCAACCTTCGGGTCCAGCGGCTCGTCGAGATCGGCAATCGGTATCTCGACATCAGGCGCGGAGCCGGCAAGCGGTGGAACGATCGTCTCCTTCTTGGCCTTGAAGGCGCGCGCCAGTCCGCCGAGCATCGACTTCCGGCCGCCGGTCGGCTGGCTTTTTTCCGACGTGTCCGAGCCAAGCGCCGCCATGGCCGCGGCCGCGGCGGCTTCGGCCGGCGTACGCGTGCCCGGGTCGCTACGCGTGCCCGGTTCGCTATGGGAACCTGGTTCATCGCTGATCATGGCAGAGACATGGCTGTCGAGGTCGGCCATGTCTTCCGTCAGCGGCAGTGGCTGGTCGATGTCCATGGACGGCGCGTCACGTACGGCCATCTTTGACGATCGCACGCCGCGCCAGCTGTCCGGCTCGGCCGGTTGCGTATTCAGAAGTTCGCTCACAGCGTCGGTCGGCTCGCCGGTTTCCAGCGAGCCCAGCCGGTCGACGATCTTGAGCAGCGTGTCGTGGATGGCTTCGAAGGTCCTCGAATTGCGCTCGTCGGAACGGCGCGTCAGTGCTTCGAGCGTCTTCAGATCCTGGGCGAGGCCAGAGACGGCCGCCGTGTTGGCACTGGAGCCCGCCAACGAACGGACGGCGCTCTCGGCTGCCTCGCGCGCCGCGCTGAGGATGGAATCGCGGGTGCCAGCCAGCGACTTCTCGATTTCGTTGAGACGGGGGCTGATATCCTCCAATTCCGGCAGTGGCGCGCCGGGTTTCGAAAGGTGCGCCGACAGGCCCGCGACCTGCGCTTCCAGGCTGCGGATCAGGGCCGGGTCGATGCCGGCGACTTGTGCCGCGGATGAATCCAGTCGGATTGAAATGTCTTCGAGCCGGCTTTCCAGGCCACGGATCGCGGCTTCACCTGCGTGATCGGGAACGCGCGTCTCCAAGCGCTTGGCCAGCGCGCTGAAGCGGGCGTCGAGGGCGTCCATGATGCCGGCCCCGTCGATCTGCGGCATGCGCTGGTCCAGCCTGTCGGCAACTTCGTCCAGCCGGCGCTCGAGATCGCGAAACAGCATGTTGCCTTGTTCGATCGCGTCGCCCTGGCGGCGCTCCATCATGCCGGACAGCACGTCGAAACGCTGTTCCAGCCCCTGGAAGATATAGTCGGCGTCCGGCATGGCAGGCGCCCGGTCGATCTTGTCGGCAATAAGCGCGATCTGCTTGTCGAGACGCTCCATCGCCTGCTCAGGCAAATTGGCCCGGCTGGCAAGATCGTCGACCCGGCTCGACAGCATGTTGAGGCGGTCGATGACCTCGCCGCTGGGGTGGACTTGCGTCACTTCCTCGATCTGTTCGGCAAGCGAGGCAATCCGCTTCTCGATACGCTCGAATGCTTCGGGGTCGAATGAATTGGCCTGCGCAGCGACGGTCGAGGCGACGATGGCGCGGGAAATCTCGTCCAGCCGCTCGTCGATCATCGCCAATGTGCTGCTGCCGAGGCTGTCCTGCTGGCGGGCGAAATGCTCAACGGCGCCGGCAAGCGTGCGGACCTTCTCTTCGAGCGAGCGCAGCGACAGCGATTCCGGCAGATTGTTGACGGCATTGCTGATCTGTTCGAGCCGTTCGGTCAGCATCGAAAGACCGGGTGCGTCCGACCGCTGTCGCTGATCGGCATCGACACGATCCTCGAACGCGGTCCAGCGGCGGTCGAACTCGTCCCAGCGGCGGCCGACCGCCTGCACGCTCTCCTCGCGCGCCAATGTGTCGAGCGCTGCCTTGACCTGCTCCAGATCGAGCCGGAGCATGTTGACGCTTCTGTCGTCGCTCTTTTCGGCCAGGGACTGGATGGCGCCGGAAAGCCGCTCGAACTCGACGCCGAGTTCGGCGCTGCCTTTGCCTCCCGCCGATTGGCCACCCGGCTGGGTGCTTGCCTGGAAAGCCCGCTCGATGTCGTTGCGCAGCGCTTCGAATTCGCGCTGCAGGCCGGCGGTCATCTGGTGGCGCAGTTCCTCGCGCAGGCCGCGCAATTCGCCGGCGATTTTGCCGACCACGGCGACGCCGTCCTCCTGACCGCGCACGCGGTCGATGTCGCGGGCGATCGCCTGGTAATTCTGGTCGAAGGCAGCTGGCGCCGGGCTTTTCGGCGGCTGCTCGGGGCGCGGATCCTCATAGGGCCGGGCGCTGGCATAGCGCGGCTCCGCGCTCAGCCGGCGCGGATCGGGACGTTCGCTCAAGTCCTCGCGCGTCCGCTCCAGCCGCTGCTCCAGCGTTTCCAGAGAGCGGTTGAGCTGTTCAAGCGTGGTGTACGGCCTGCGCTGCCGGCCGGTGTTGAGTGTATCGAGATAGGACCGCTTGCTGTTCATCGATGCGCCCGTTCACAATCGCTGCTGGCTTTATGACCAGTTCCCAAAGTCCTGCCGGAAACGAAGACGGCCGCGGCTTTGCTGCGGTGGACTCCGAAACCGTGAAAAATTCGCTACAGGATAACCACGGGTGACCGACATGCGCACAATTCGCCCAACGTGGTAAACAACGCGTTAACCAAGCTTAAGAAGTTGCAACGATGTTGACGAGCGCCTGAAGCGCCGCCGGGCCATGCGGTGGCGGATGCGGCAAAAAGGTCCTCCCGCACGACGCCCTTGCTTCGTGAGGCGGCTATCGGTATAGAATTGACGTAAACGTAAGGGTGCAGATTGTGCCGTTTGCGATTTTGTTTGTTGAAACCACGAGTGGAAGCACGCCCCCGCTTCGACTCAGGCGACGCACGGTCCAGGACCGCGGCGCCACCAGATGGGGAAAGCCAGTGACCATGAAACTTGTTTCGCCCGGCGAAGCCGCGGCCAATACCAATGACATGTCCGATAAAGCCGGCGAGGATCTTGTCCGCATCGGCGAGATGGCCAAGAAATACGGAGTAACGCTGCGTACGCTGCGTTTCTACGAGGACAAGGGCCTTCTCAATCCGCAGCGCGACGGCTCGACCCGTCTCTACACGCGCCGCGACAAGGCGCGGCTGAAGCTGATCCTGCTAGGCCGCAAGGTCGGGTTCTCGCTGCGCGACGTCAAGCAGATGATGGACCTCTACGACCCCAGCGGTTCCAACACCAAGCAGTTGCGACTGACGCTCGAAAAGTCGGAGAAGCAGCTTGCCCGCCTGCAGAAGCAGCGGGCTCTGATCGACGATGCCATCAACGAGTTGAGCAACTCGATGGCGGCGGTGCGTCAGATGCTGAGCGAACGCTCGGCGCCGCAGGCCAGCGTCGCCGGGTAATTCTTCGCCCGCTTCCGGTGAACGGCCTTCTGGGAGAGAGCCGCGTGGGCCTTGGCTGCGCGGCTCTTCCCTTTGTCTTGCGGCTGCGACGGGACGAATATCTTTCAATCTGTTCGGACTGGCTACGGCCAGCGCCGTTACGCTATGAGCGAGCGGCGGGGATTAATTTGTCGCATCAAAAAATTGACGTTTACGCAAACGTCAACTTTTGCTATTCCGACCTGAACATTGGTCCGCATGCCCGTCTGACTTCACGTTGGGGATTCGGGGCCAAGGCCGCATGGTGGAGGAAATGCATGCCGATCTACAGGGCGCCGGTCCAGGACACGCTGTTTGTGCTGAAAGAAGTGCTGGGCTACCAGCGCTATTCCAATCTTCCCGGATTTTCCGACGCGACGCCGGACGTGGTCGAGGCCATCCTCGCCGAGGGCGCCAAGCTCGCTGAAAATGTCATGCAGCCGCTGAACCGCGTCGGCGACATGGAAGGCTGCGAGCGCCATGGCGACGGTTCGGTGACGACGCCGAAGGGCTTCAAGGAGGCCTTCGACCAATACCGCGAGGGCGGCTGGTTGGGGCTGGCCGCACCCGTCGAATTTGGCGGCCAGGGTCTGCCTTACGCGGTGCATACCGCTGTTTCCGAATATATGATTTCGGCCAACATGTCGCTGATGATGTACCCCGGCCTGACGCAGGGCGCGATCGCCGCGATCATTACCCATGGCACCGACGAGCAGAAGGCGCTCTGGTTGCCGAAGCTGGTCGAAGGCGTCTGGACCGGCACCATGAACCTGACCGAGCCGCATTGCGGCACCGATCTCAGCCTGCTGCGCACCAGGGCGGTTCCCAATGGCGACGGCACCTACAGGATCTCAGGCCAGAAGATCTTCATATCGGCCGGTGAGCACGACATGGCGGACAACATCGTCCACCTGGTGCTGGCCCGCATCGACGGCGCGCCGGAAGGCGTGAAGGGCATTTCGCTGTTCATCGTGCCGAAACTCAAGCTCGATGCATCAGGCAATCCTGGCGAGAAGAACACCGTCTCCTGCGGCTCGATCGAGGAGAAGATGGGCATCCATGGCAATTCGACCTGCGTCATGAATTATGACGAGGCACAAGGCACGCTGCTTGGCGAGACGAATGGCGGGCTGAAAGCCATGTTCACGATGATGAACGAAGCGAGGCTCGGCGTCGGCCTGCAGGGGCTTTCTCTGTCGGAGGTCGCCTACCAGAACGCTGTGTCCTATGCCAAGGATCGCCTGCAGGGACGCTCCGTGTCTGGGCCGAAGGCGCCGGACAAGAAGGCCGACCCGATCATCGTCCACCCCGATATCCGCCGCAGCCTGATGACCATGAAGGCCTTCAACGAGGCCGGTCGCGCACTGGCACTGTGGACGGCGATCAAGTCCGATATCGCCCACCGTGCCAGTGACGACAGGGACCGCCAGGCCGCCGACGACTACACCGGGCTGATGACGCCGGTGGTCAAGGGCGTGCTCACCGACAAGGGTTTCGACCACGCAGTGATGGCGCAGCAAGTGTTCGGCGGGCACGGCTATATCGAAGAGCACGGCATGAGCCAGTTCGTGCGCGATGCCCGCATCGCCATGATCTACGAGGGTGCCAACGGCATCCAGGCGCTCGACCTCGTCGGCCGCAAGCTGGCCTTGAATGGCGGCCGTGCCGTGCAGGCCTTCTTCAAGGAGGTCGGCGAGTTCTGCGAGGAGAACCGCACTGACGAGAAGATGGCGCCCTTTACCAAGGCGCTGAAGAAGGGCCTCAACGATCTGCAGGCGGCGACGATGTGGCTGATGCAGAACGGCATGGCCAAGCCCGATAACGCCGGTGCCGCCTCGACCGACTACATGCATCTCTTCGGCCTGGTGGCGCTGGGCTATATGTGGGCGCAGATGGCCAAGGCGGCCGGGGCGAAATTGGCGAACGGCGCCAATGGTTCTTCGGCGTTCTACGATAGCAAGCTGGTGACGGCGCGCTTCTTCATGGAGCGAATCATGCCGGAAACGTCGGCGCACCTCGCCCGCATCTCCAGCGGCGCCGATACATTAATGGCACTGCCGGCGGAAGCGTTCTAAGCTCGATTTTCCCTCCCCTCGAGGGGAGGGGGGACGTCGGCGCAAGGGAGAAACAGCATGACCAACCCCGCCGAAATTCTTGGCCTTCCCAAACCAGCCTGGGCGGCGGACGAGGTCGGCATGCTCTACGACATGGCGCACCGCTTCATGTCGGAAGAGATCGCGCCACGCTATGACGAGTTCGAGAAGAACGAGATGGTCGACCGTGAGTGCTGGCTGAAGGCGGGCGCGGCCGGTCTGCTCTGTGCCTCGATGCCGGAGGAATATGGCGGTTCGGGCGGGACGTTCGCGCATGAGAGCGCCATCATCGAGGCGATCGGCCATGTCGGCGTCGACGGTTTCGGCATCGGCCTGCACAATTCGATCGTCGCCCCTTACATCCTCCACTACGGCTCGGAGGAGCAGAAGAAGAAGTGGCTGCCGAAACTGGCGACCGGCGAGCTGATCGGCGCCATCGCCATGACCGAGCCCGGCGCCGGCTCCGACCTGCAAGGCGTCAAAACGCGCGCCGAGAAGGACGGCAACCAGTACAAGGTCAACGGCTCAAAAACCTTCATCACCAACGGCCAGCTCGCCAATTTCATCATAATTGTCACCAAGACCGACCCGGAGAAGGGCGCCAAGGGCACTTCGCTGATCGTCGTCGAGACCGACGAGGTGGAAGGGTTCGAGCGCGGCCGCAACCTCGACAAGATCGGGCTCAAGGCCAACGACACGTCGGAACTGTTCTTCAACGATATGCGCGTGCCGACTTCCAATCTGCTCGGCCACGAGGAAGGCCAGGGCTTCGTCCAATTGATGCAGCAATTGCCGCAGGAGCGGCTGCAGATCGGCACCGGCGCCATCGCCATGGTCGAACGGGCGCTGGCGTTGACCATCGACTACGTCAAGGAGCGCAAGGCCTTCGGCAAGGCGATTATCGATTTCCAGAACACCCAGTTCAAGCTGGCCGAATTGAAGACCGAGGCGACCATCGGCCGGGTCTTCTACAATGACTGCGTCGCCCGCCATATCAATGGAGGCCTCGACCCGGTGACGGCCTCGATGGCCAAATACTGGCTGTCAGACCTGCAGGGAAAAGTCGTCGATGAATGCCTTCAATTGCATGGCGGCTATGGCTACATGAATGAGTATCCGATCGCCCGCATGTTCCGCGACGCCCGCGTCCAGCGCATCTACGGCGGCACCAACGAGATCATGAAATTGCTGATCGGGCGCTCTCTCTGAGAGACTTTCAGCAAACCAAGGAGCAGAAAATGGCCGAAGCTTATGTCTATGACGCCGTGCGCACGCCGCGCGGCAGGGGCAAAAAGGATGGCTCGCTGCACGAGGTGCCGGCGGTGCGGCTCGGCGCCAAGGTGCTTGAGGCGATCCGTGACCGCAATGGGCTGGACACCGGCGCCGTCGACGACATCATCTTCGGCTGCGTCGATCCGGTCGGCGAGGCGGGCTCTGTCATTCCGCGCGCCGCCGCCTTCGAGGCCGGTTACGACACGAAAGCGCCCGGCATGCAGATCTCGCGTTTCTGCGCCTCTGGCCTGGACGCCATCAATTTCGGCGCCGCCAAGATCGCGCAAGGCGCCGACGAGATCGTCATCGCCGGCGGCGTCGAATCGATGTCGCGCGTCGGCATGGGCGCATCCGGCGGCGCCTGGTTCATGGACCCCTCGGTCGGCCTGCCGGGCTGGTTTGTGCCGCAAGGCATCTCGGCCGATCTGATCGCCACGAAGTACGGCTTTTCGCGCGACGACGTCGACGCCTATGCGGTCGAAAGCCAGAAGCGCGCCGCCAAAGCCTGGGGCGAAGGCCGCTTCAAGAATTCGGTGATCTCGATCAAGGACCAGAACGGCCTGACCATCCTCGACCACGATGAGCACATGCGGCCTTCGACCGATATGCAATCGCTGGCGGCCCTCAACCCGTCTTTCGTCATGCCCGGCGAAATGGGCGGCTTCGATGCCGTCGCGGTGCAGAAGCATCCCGAGGTGGAGGAGGTCAATCACGTCCACCACGCCGGCAATTCGTCCGGCATCGTCGACGGCGCGGCGGCCGTTCTGCTCGGCTCGAAGAAGGCTGGAAAGTCGCTCGACCTGAAGCCGCGCGCTCGCATCCGTGCATTCGCCAATATCGGTTCGGAGCCGGTGCTGATGCTGACCGGTCCGGTCGACGTGACCGAGAAGCTGCTGAAGCGTGCCAGGATGAAGCTGTCGGACATTGATCTGTTCGAGCTCAACGAGGCGTTCGCCTCGGTGGTGCTGCGCTACATGCAGGCTTTCGACATTTCGCACGACAGGATCAACGTCAATGGCGGCGCCATCGCAATGGGCCATCCGCTCGGCGCAACCGGTGCGATGATTTTCGGAACGGTGCTGGACGAACTGGAGCGCCGGGACCTGAACACCGCGCTGGTGACGCTCTGCATCGGCGCCGGCATGGGCACCGCAACGATCATCGAACGCGTCTGACGGGAGAGAGACCGATGAGCTACACCAACTTCACCCTCGACATCGACGCCGATGGCATCGCGCTGGTCACCTGGGACATGCCCGACCGCTCGATGAACGTCTTCACCGAAGAGGCGATGCTGGAGCTGAACGCCATCGTCGACAAGGTGGCGAGCGACGCGTCGATAAAGGGGGCGGTGATCACCTCCGGCAAGGACACGTTCTCCGGCGGTGCCGACATCACCATGCTGCAGAAGATGCTGTCGAAGTTCGCAGCCGATAAAGCCAAGGACCTGGACAAGGCGACCAAGGCATTGTTCGACAATGCCGGCTACATGACCGGCTTGTTCCGCAAGCTGGAGACCTCAGGCAAGCCGTGGGTATCGGCGATCAACGGCACCTGCATGGGCGGTGCGTTCGAGCTGTCGCTCGCTTGCCATGGCCGTGTCGCGGCCGATTCCGACAAGGTCAAGATGGCGCTCCCCGAAGTGAAGATCGGCATCTTCCCGGGTGCCGGCGGCACTCAGCGCGTGCCGCGGCTGACCGACCAGCAGCAGGCGCTGCAGATGCTGACTTCCGGCCAGACGCTGTCGCCGCAGAAGGCCAGGTCGATGGGCCTGATCCATGAGATTGCCGAACCGACGAAGCTGGTCGAAACCGCCAAAGCCATGATCAAAAATGGCTTGAAGCCAGTGGCGCCGTGGGACGAGAAGGGCTTCAAGCTGCCCGGCGGCCCGGTCTATTCGGTGGCCGGCGCCAATCTGTGGCCACCTGCAATCGCCATCCTGCGTCGCGAGACCTATGGCAACTATCCGGCCGCCGCGGCCATCCTGAAATGCGTCTATGAAGGCTTGCTGGTGCCGTTCGACACCGGCTTGCGCATCGAGCAGCGTTATTTCACCGAAATCATGCAGACCAGAGAAGCGGCGGCGATGATCCGCTCGCTGTTCGTGTCGCTGCAGGAACTGAACAAGGGCGCGCGTCGTCCGGCCGGCGTGCCGGAAACCAAGTTCAAGAAGATCGGCGTGCTCGGCGCCGGTTTCATGGGCGCCGGCATCGCCTATGTCACGGCCAAGGCCGGCATTCCGGTGGTGCTGCTCGACCGCGACATGGACGCTGCCGCCAAGGGCAAGGCGCATTCGGACAGCCTGATCTCGGATCAGGTCAGGAAGGGCCGCGCCAAGCCGGAGGACAAGGACAGGCTGCTGTCGCTGATCACGCCGACGGCGGACTATGCCGACCTCACAGGCTGCGACCTGGTGGTCGAGGCGGTATTCGAGGATTCGGGCGTCAAGAAGGACGCCACCGAAAAGGCGGAGGCCGTGCTGAAGCCGTCGGCGATCTTCGCGTCGAACACGTCCACCATCCCGATCACGTCGCTGGCGAAGGATTCGGCGCGGCCGAAGAATTTCATCGGCATCCATTTCTTCTCGCCGGTCGACAAGATGATGCTGGTCGAAATCATTTTGGGCAAGAAGACGGGCGACAAGGCGCTGGCCACCGCGATCGACTTCGTCCGCGCGATCAAGAAGACGCCGATCGTCGTCAACGACACGCGCGGCTTCTACGTCAACCGCTGCGTGCTGCGCTACATGTCGGAAGCCTACAAGATGTTGATCGAGGGCGTTCCGGCGCCGATGATCGAGAATGCGGCGAAGGCCGCCGGCATGCCGGTCGGCCCCTTGGCGCTGACGGATGAAACGGCGATCGACCTCGCGCAGAAGATCATGAAGCAGACCATGCGCGATCTCGGCGACAAGGCGGTCGACCCGAAGCAGATGACGCTGATCAACACGCTGGTCGACACGCATGGCCGCTTCGGCCGCAAAAACGGCAAGGGTTTCTACGACTATCCGCAAAAGCCTGCCAAGAAGAAGCTGTGGCCGGGCCTGAAGGATCTCTATCGGCAGTTGCCGCCTGAAAAGGTCGACTATGAGGAACTGAAGCAGCGGCTCCTGGTCATCATCGCGTTGGAGGCGGCCCGGGTGATGGAGGAGGGCATCGTCACCGATCCGCGCGAGGCCGATGTCGGCTCGATTCTCGCCTTCGGCTTCGCGCCCTTTACCGGCGGCGTGCTGTCCTACATCGACGGCATCGGCGCAAAAAAATTCGTCAAGATCGCCAAGGGTCTTCAGAAGAAGTACGGCGCCGAGTTCAAAGCGCCGAAGCTCCTGCTCGACATGGCAGAGAAGGGTGAGACTTTCTACGAACGCTTCGATCCCTATGCCAGGAGCGAGGCCAAGAAGGCGGCGTGACGCCGCCTTCGGTGGTGGACAAAATCACGGCCACCGGTTAGAACGGAGAAGGTATTTTTTCCTGTTCGGAAGGAGGGCAAAAGTGCTCTCGCATGACCGCGTATGGGCCGCCATCGATGCTCTCGCCGAGCGCTATTCGCTCTCGGCCTCGGGGCTGGCGAAACGCGCGGGCCTCGATTCGACTGCCTTCAACAAGTCGAAGCGGCTGTCCTCGGATGGGCGGCCGCGCTGGCCGTCGACCGAGTCGCTGGCCAAGATCATCGAGGCGACCGGCGCCTCGCTCGACGAATTCACCGGACTGGTCGAAGGCCGGGGCAAGACCGTTCCCGGATCTCTGCCGGCACAGACGTCTTCGGTGCCGCTGCTCGGCTTCGCCCAGGCCGGCGCCGGCGGCTTTTTCGACGATGCCGGCTTTCCCGTGGGCCAGGGCTGGGACCTGATCGAGCTTCCGGCACGGGCGACCGAAACCTCCTATGCGCTACAGGTCCAGGGCGATTCCATGCTGCCGCTCTACCGCAACGGTGACGTGCTGATCGTCGAGCCGGGCGCCGCCACCCGCAAGGGCGATCGCGTCGTCGTCAAGACCTATGCCGGCGAGGTAATGGCCAAGGTGCTGGACCGTCAGACGGCGAAGTCGATCATGCTGGTCTCGCTCAATCCCGATCACCCGGATCGCGACATCCCGATGCGCGATGTCGAATGGGTGGCGCGGATTGTCTGGGCAAGCCAGTAGGGGCCGCCGGTGCGTCCGCTTCATGCCGCCGCCGCGGTGTTGACGATCCTGGCAATGGGGGCTGCGATTGCCGCAGGTGGCCGCGCCGTGCTGCAGGACGAAAATGGGCGCGTCGCGGCTCGGGCGCAGGCCGGCATCGCGGCGCAATCCCGAGCGCCTGCTGCATCAGCAAATCCGCGACCCAAGGCGGCGAGCCCAGAGGCGCATTCCAGGGCCATCGATCCCGAAGTCGTCGCGCCGCCGCAGCTTCAGCCGCAAGAGCTTGAACGGGTCGAGCCGCGCGCGCCGCTGAGTGAGTTGGCGCTGGCCGGACCGCCCAAGCCGCCCAAAACGAAAATGCCCGACGACTGGAACGGGACAAAACTGTTCCAGCCGGTTGCATCGGCCGCCGGTGTGATCGAGGCCAAGGGCTACTCCGTCGCGATTTCCGGCGTCGACATCGTCAGGCAGGACGAAACTTGCACCGACGGCGGCAAGTCGTGGACGTGTGGCACCCGGGCGCGAACGGCGTTCCGTGCCTTCCTGCGCGGTCGGGCGGTGGTCTGCACGGTGCCACCCGAGGGCGGCCGCGACCTGATCACCGCCGATTGCCGCGTCGGCCACCGGGATGTCGGCCAGTGGTTGATCGAAAACGGCTGGGCGCGCGCCGCCAAGGGTGGCCCTTATGTCGAGACCGGCGAGAAGGCCCGTATGGCGAGGAAGGGCATTTTCGGGCCGGCGCCCAGTCTCTCCGGCCTGCCTCCGGCGCCAGCCCCTTTTGCGGCCACAGCCCAGCCGACGCAGCCGATTCTCGATCCGTCGGCGACGGCTACGCCGACATCCGAGACGACTGCTACGCCGCCAACTGACCGGCCAGCGCCTTCTGAATGAGCGCGCGGGTTTCTGCGATGCCGTAGAGCGCGGCGAAGGAACCGAAGCGCGGGCCGCGCTCTTGTCCGATCAAAATCTGGTAGATCATCTGGAAGAAGGCGACGGAGACGCCCGGCCCGCCTTCCGGGCTTTGCTTCGAATGGTCCTGATAGCGTTCGATCTTGCGCGCGACGTTGAGCGCGGCATTCTGGATCGCCTCGCCATCGGCATCTGGCGGCAATGCGGCGAGCGCTTCGGACAGTTTCGTCAGCGCCTCGCGCTCGACCGGGTCGGCGGCCCGGTACACCTTGGCCGGCTTCACGAAATCGTCGAAATAGCGGATCGCATATTCGGCCAGCCGGTCGAGCTCGGGATGGGTCTTCGGCGTCACGCCTGAGGTGTGGCGCAAAATGAACCCCCACAGCACGTCCTTGTTCTGGGCGTTCGAGGCGCTGACCAGATTGAGCAGCAGCGCGAACGACACCGGCAGGTCGACGACAGGCGGGTTCCCGTCATGCATGTGCCAGACGGGATTTCCCAGCCGCTCCTTCCACTCCTGCCGGCGATAGGCGGACAGAAAGGCGTAATACTCGTCCACCGCCTTCGGAATGACGTCGAAATAGAGCTTCTTGGCCTGCCGCGGCCGCTGGTACATGTAGAGCTCGAGGCTTTCGGTCGGCGCGTAGGTCAGCCACTCGTCTATGGTCAGTCCGTTGCCCTTCGACTTCGAAATCTTCTGGCCGTTCTCGTCCAGGAACAGCTCATAGACGAAATGCTCGGGAGCGCGCCCGCCCAGGATATTGCAGATACGGTCGTAGATCACCGCATTCGTCTGGTGGTCTTTGCCGAACATTTCGAAATCGACGCCGAGCGCCGCCCAGCGCATGCCGAAATCCGGCTTCCACTGCAGCTTCACCCTGCCGCCGGTTATGGGCAGCGTGGTTTCGGTGCCGTCATCGTCGAAGGTGATCGTGCCGGCCTTGGCGTCGACATGCTTCATGGGGACGTAAAGCACGCGGCCACTTTTGGGGGAAATCGGCAGGAACGGACTGTAGGTCGCCTGACGCTCCTCTCCGAGCGTCGGCAGCATCACGTCCATAATCTTATCGAAACGTTCGGCAGCGCGCAGCAGAACGTCGTCGAAACGGCCAGCCCTGTAGTATTCCGTCGCGCTGGCGAACTCGTAGTCGAAGCCGAACGTGTCCAGGAAACGGCAAAGCATTGCGTTGTTGTGGTCTGCGAAGCTCGCATAGTCGCCGCCGAAAGGATTGGGGACGGACGAGAGCGGCTTGTGCAGGTGCGGCTCGAGTGCGGCGCGATCGGGGACGTTGTCCGGAATCTTGCGCATGCCGTCCATGTCGTCGGAAAAGCACAAGATCTTGGTCTTGACCGTGTCCCGGGTGAGGACGCGGAAGGCGTGGCGCACCATCGAAGTGCGTGCGACTTCGCCGAAAGTACCGATGTGCGGCAGCCCCGACGGACCGTAGCCGGTCTCAAACAGGACGGTCTCGGGAAAGTCAGTGTCTTTGTAGCGCTCGACGATCTTCCTGGCTTCGTCGAACGGCCACGCCTTGCTTTCAGCCGCTGCCGCAAGCACCTCGGGATTGAGATCGATGATGTTTGATCCCGCCATGTCACCGTTTCCAAATTATTCGCCGGCATCGCCGCAAAAAGGGATGATTTTTTCAACCGGTCTCTAGGCGTGCCTGCCGTGGGCGTCAACGATCGCGGCTCTTTTTCCTTGCGACGTCGGTGCCTCGTTCCTAACTTCGGAGCCCGTTTGAGGAGTTTTAAATGCCGTTGCCGCCGCAAGAAGCCCTGATCTATCTTATGGTCATCACCTCCGCGTCCGATCGCGACATGACAAATGTCGAATTGGCGCGGATTGGCGACGTCGTCCGCTCATGGCCGGTGTTCGAGGACTTCGACCACGACCGGCTGGTCGGCGTCGCCCAGGACTGCCAAAAGTTGCTGCACGAAAAGGACGGCTTGGAAGGCGTTTTGGCGCGCGTCGCTGAAGCACTGCCCGATCGCCTGCTTGACACCGCCTATGCCGCGGCCTTCGAGGTTGCGGCCGTCGACCTCGAAATGCGCTTGGAGGAGGTGAGGGTGCTGCAGCTTATCCGTCGCCAGCTCGATCTCGACACGCTCACCGTCGCCGCCATCGCCCGTGCTGCCAAGGCTCGCCTGCGCACGCTGACTTGATCCAGACGCCAACGGGTCAGAAGAAGCTGACCGGGCCGGATCAGAAAAAACTGACCGGGAAGTAGCGCAGATAGAATTCGGCAAAGATACCCTTCACTGAAATCTCCTGCAGTGCGTAGTCGAACGCTGCGGCCAGCGCTGGATCGTTGGCCCTGGTGGCGATGGCCATACCCGACCCCAGATATTCGGGCGCCAGATAGGGACCGCCGGCAAAGCGGCAGCAGGCTGCGGCATTCGAACTACCCAGCCAGAAGGCGAAGCGCATGCCGTCGCCGAAGCCGGCGTCGACCTTGCCGGCCTTGAGACCATCGTAGAGCGCTTCCAGCTGCGCGAAAGGAACGACCTGAACGGTGCCGAAATAATCGCGCAGCATCCGCTCATGCGCGGAGCCTGCGACCACGCCGACGCGCTTGCCACGCAGTCTGTCGAAGATAGGCTCCGTGAGCGCCTTTGCCTTCGGCATGATGAAGCGCGCCGGAAACTGCAGGTAGGAACGCGAGAAGGCATATTTTGACCGCGACTCCGGCGTGGCGGCAATGCCGGCAATGATCGCTTCCCCTTCGCCCTTCTGCAGTGCCCCTTCGAGCTCGGCCCAAGGCAGCGCCTGGATCTGGCATTTTTCGGCGATGCCGAGCTCGGCGCAGATCGCGCGCCCCAGATCGACATGGAAGCCGGACAAGCGGCCCGCTCCGTCGAGGAAGTTGAACGGCGGGAAATCGGTGGTGGTCAGGAATCTCAGACGCGGCAGCGCGGACAGGTCAGGCTTCGGCAGCCGCTCCTTGGCATCCCACAGCACCGGCACTTGCGGCTCCGCGGCACGCGCTCCCGTGAGCCACGCTGCCCCCGTCATTGCCAGCATCAAGACGATGGTCATCCACCGAATCGTCACGATCGAGCTCCGCCCTGTCCTGTCCAATGTGGCTTTTGGTACGAAAATGCCACAGGCACAACGGTTTTTGATTTCATCACGCCGATTTAGGGCTATGCTTCAGCGAGCTTGCAAACATGTGTGGCGGTCGGCTGGAGGGTAGCCGCAAGCCGCTGCAAACTGAGGGGAGCAGGTTTGTAATCCGGGGTCGAGGGCAAAGTGCGGGTCAAGCACTGGGCCGTTGATCTCAACGCGGGAAGGCAACATGGGGTAGATGTTGCAATGGGCCACTTCGATCGCACACTGGAATTCATAGATCAGCTGCAGCACGCCGATACGGCGGCCGCGGTCTGCGAAAAGCTGCTTGGCATAACCTCGGAGTTCGGCCTGACGGCGCTGATGGCCGGAACGGTTCCGCAGCCGGGCACGCCAAGAGGCCAGCAAAAGGACCATGTGCTGCTTTGCGAGTGGCCGGGAGAATGGCTGGAGCGCTATGTGGCGCGCAACTATGTCGACCATGACCCCGTCGTCAGCCATATGAAGCAGTTGCAGGCGCCGTTCCAGTGGCGGGAAGCGTCCCAGAGCATCCGCATCGACAAGAGCAGCGGCGAAGTGATGGGCGACGCCGGCGAATTCAAGCTGCGCGACGGATTGGCCTTCCCGCTGATCACGCTCGATGGCCAGATCGTCATGGTGTCGCTGGGCGGCGAGGCCGTCGAATTGTCGGGCGCCGATTTTGGGCTGGTGTCGCTGGTGGCGACCTATGCGATTGGCCGCGCCATGCAGATCCACACGATGGCGGCCAAGACCCTCGACCACCACGTCGAACTGACGCCGCGTGAGCGCGAATGCATGCAATGGGCCGCCGTCGGCAAGTCCGAATGGGAGATTTCACAGATTCTCGGCATTTCGGAACACACATCAGAGAAACACCTTCTTAACGCCAAAAGCAAACTCGGTGCCGTCAACCGGGTGCAGGCGGTCGCGGAAGCGATAAGGCGCGGCTATATTAGCTAGCTCGGCCGTGCCGGCCTAGAAATTCTTGCCTACGTGATCGCGTAATTTCCTCGGGACAGCCCGGCCGTATCTTCCTATTGAACCTAGGAGACGGCAGATGCTTTTTTCCCTTACAACACAGGAACTTATGGAACGTCCCGACCTTTGGGAGGCCGTTCATCGCTTACGCTACAAAATTTTCGTCGAGGAGATGGGGTGGACCGATCTGCAGCGCCCCGACGGCCTTGAGATCGATCAGTTCGACCATGACGAGGCGGTGCACCAACTCGTCATCCGCAATGGCGAGCTCGCCGGTTATCAGCGGATGTTGCCGACAACGCGTGCGCATCTTCTGACCGAGGTGCTGGCGGACCTCTTTGAAGGGACGCCGCCATCCGGGCCGAACGTGTGGGAACTGACCCGCTATGCGGTCGCGCCGGGCTTTCGTGACGGCAAGCGCGGCGTCTCCACGGTCGGCACCGAGCTCATTGCCGGCTTCGTCGAGTGGGGGCTGAAGCGGAATGTCAACCAGGTGATCATCGAGTTCGAGCCGATGTGGGTTCTGCGGGCGCTGCAGTTGCACTTCCTGGCGAAGCCGCTTGGCTACCAGCGCACCTATGGCAACCAGCAGGTCGTCGCCACACTGCTCACCTTCAACGAGCACACGCTTGAGGTGGTGCGGTCGCGTCGCAGTCATTTCGCGCCGGTCCTGGCCAGGGGATATCCCGACAGGCTCGGAATGAGGCAGGCCTCGTGAGAATTGGAGACAGCCATGAACATCCACCCGCAAACAGAGTTCCGCAATCATTCGTTGATCGTCACGGTGTCGTCGGATGACGGCCGGCCGGTGCTGGACGGGCGAGCCTATGAAAGCCTGGCCAGGATCTTCCACGAAGCTGCAATCGACGATGATGTGCGCGTCGTGGTGCTGCGCGGCCTCGCCGGCTGCTTCTGCCTCGGCGGCGATTTCTCCGAGTTCCTCGACGCCACCAAGCATCAACGGTTGATCGCTGCCGTCACCGACATGTTCCGCACGTTGGCGACGTTCCCCAAACCGGTCCTTGCCTGTGTCGACGGCGATGCCGTCGGTGTCGGCTGCACCATCCTGTTCCATTGCGACATGGTGATCGCATCTGACGAAAGCACGTTCCGGGTGCCGTTCGTCGATTTCGGCCTCGTGCCGGACGCGGCGACCAGCATCCTGGCGCCGCAGAAACTCGGTTATGCCGGCGCTTTCCGCTTCTTCTGCCTGGGCGACACGCTCAGTGCCGCGGACGCCAGGATGCTGGGCCTGGTCACGGAGATCGTGGTCGGCGACGTCGAGGAAGCCGCACTTGGCAGAGCCAGGCAACTCGCCAAGAAGCCGGTTGCCGCACTGCTGCAGACGCGCGACCTGCTCAAGGGCGACACAGGCGCACTCTGCGATCGCATCGACCAGGAGATTTCGCTATTTCAGCAGGCTTTGCAGGACGATACCACACTGCGGCGGCTGCAGCGGATTGCCCGGCTGGCGGCATGAGACGTCATTCGGCAGAATGACAAAAATATCCGGAATCGTGCCGCGCGTCCTTGGGGGCGCGCGGCAGCGCTTCAGGCCTGTCTTCCCAGGAACGAAGGCCCTTCCCCGATGATTTTCTTGTCTTCCTTGCCGATGGCGTCGAGATCGCGGCCGTCATAGGGAAGCGACAACAGGATGCGCCGGATGATGGCAAGTCGCGCGCGCCGCTTGTCGTTGGCCTGGATGATGATCCAGGGCGCGAATTCCTTATGGGTGCGTTCGAACATGAGATCGCGCGCCTTGGTGTAATCGTCCCATTTGGCGATGCCGGCAATATCGATCGGCGAGAATTTCCAGTTCTTCAAAGGACTCCAGCGGCGATCGTGAAACCGCTCAAGCTGTGTTTCCCGACCGATGTTCAGCCAGAATTTGAAGAAATGGATGCCCTCGTTGCAGATCATCCGTTCAAAATACGGCGTCTCGTCCAGGAATCTCTGATGCTGCTCCGGCGTGCAGAAGCCCATGACCGGCTCGACGCCGGCTCGATTGTACCAGGAGCGGTCGAAGGTGACGAACTCGCCGGATGTCGGAAAGTGCGCGACATAGCGCTGGAAATACCATTGCCCGATTTCGGTTGGGCTAGGCTTGGTCAGCGCCACGTTGCGCGCAGTCCTGGGGTTCATGTACTGGCGCAGCGCGAAGATTGTGCCGCCCTTGCCGGCGGCATCGCGTCCTTCGAACAGCGACATCACCCGCTTGCCCGTCGATTGCAGCCATGCCTGCGCCTTGACCAACTCGATCTGCAGCCGCTCGAGCGTCTCGTCATACTCGTCGCTTTTCATTTTCTTGTCGTAGGGGTAGCCGCCGGCGGTCAGCTTGTTGTCCTCGATCCAGTCCGGAAGCTTGGGATCCTCGATGTCGAACTCGAACTCCTTGCCGTTGATCCGGATCTTTTGCGGACCCGGAACAGGCGCGGCGGCATCTTCCTTGGGGTTTTCCATCGAGACCAACCTTTCCAGCTTCCGGACTCATGCTATTGGGAGCCTTACTGCATCGGCCCGAAAATCGGAATCGATTTTCGAAAGGAACGATGCAGCAGATTAGTGATAGCGACGGTCAGCGGGAAGTTTCCAACCTGCCGGTCGGGGTGGGGACGGAGGCATAGTGCGCGCGAATGGCTGACAGTAGCTGACAATGGCTTTTATGGGCGGCGCAGAACAGCGAACCACGGCGCAAGCCGTCGCCACCCGGTTGTGGAACAGCCGCTGGCTGCTTGCGACCGGCATCGTCGCGATCTTGACGGTCTATGGTTTCGCAGACATGTCCTTCTATGTTGTGCTGCTGGCATGTGCGGTGCTGCTGCTCGCCGCCGCGATGCTGCCGGCCGGCGTAGCGCGCCAATCCGCGGAGGATGCCGCGGCGATCGAGGCAGGCGGGCTGCAACAGCTGTCGGGAGAATATCTGGCGGCTGCCGTTGCCGATCCGCTGATCATCTTCGATCGCGCCGCGACGATTGTCCATGCCAACGCCGCCGCCTTCGCCGCCTTCGGCGGCATCGCACCGGGCATGTCGCTGTCGCTGAAATTCCGCGCGCCCGAGATGCAGGCCTTGCTGGACAGTATCCTGTCGGGCGCCGCCGCTTCGGACGTCGTCGAATATACCGAAAAGCTGCCGGTCGAACGGGCCTATCGCGTGAGTGCATCTTCGGTCGGCCACGGCACCGACCTCTATGTGCTGGTCTTCAAGGACCAGAGCGAGGCGCGCCGGATCGACCGGATGCGGGCCGACTTCATCGCCAATGCCAGCCATGAGTTGCGAACTCCGCTCGCCTCGATTTCCGGTTTCATCGAGACGCTGCGCGGCCCGGCCCGCAACGACCCGGCGGCGCGCGAGCAGTTCCTGCAGATCATGCACAACCAGACCGGCCGCATGGCGCGCCTGATCGACGACCTGCTGTCGCTGTCGCGGCTGGAGATGAAACCCTATCTGAAGCCGGGAACCGAGGTCGATCTCCGCCAGACCCTCGACAGCGTCATCGATTCGCTGGGTCCGCTTGCCCGGGAAAACGGCGTTGCCATCGAGCGGGATTTCGCGAAAGGACCACTCAATGTGCCGGGGGATCGCGATGAACTTTTCCAGGTTTTCGAAAATCTGCTGGAAAACGCCTGCAAATACGGACAGTCGGGTGGACGTGTCGTGGTGACGATTGCCCACAGCGATGACGGTCCCGAACCGGGCATCGACATCACCATCCGGGACTTTGGCCCCGGCATTCCCGAGGAGCACATCCCGCGCATCACCGAACGTTTCTACCGCGTCGATGTCGAAAACAGCCGGACCCAGAAGGGCACCGGCCTTGGCCTTTCCATCGTCAAGCATATCCTGACGCGCCACAACGCCAGGCTGTCGATCAAGTCGGAGGTCGGCAACGGCGCAGCTTTCACGGTGCATTTGCCGGTGCACTGACACCTCACTATCTAAGCACGCGCCGGCCCGAGTACCGGAAGACTTTAGGACCACCCGATGCGTGGATACAGGACTTTAGAGCCTACTCTGTGGCCTAGTGGACGCACGTCGCTCTATCGCTTTCTTTTTTCTGTCATCCGGCTAGCGTATCAGCGGGGATTCGAGGAACGACTCGGACCAGAAGACCCGGGAAGGCATCTCCATGCAGTCCGTGCACATCGTCAGCGCCTATGACGAGGA
This sequence comes from Mesorhizobium sp. WSM4837, assembly GCF_055811435.1. Taxonomy (NCBI): domain Bacteria; kingdom Pseudomonadati; phylum Pseudomonadota; class Alphaproteobacteria; order Hyphomicrobiales; family Phyllobacteriaceae; genus Mesorhizobium; species Mesorhizobium sp. WSM4837. The sequence goes on along the minus strand of NZ_JBVVQE010000005.1, from coordinate 59,553 downwards.
GCTGAAATATCTGTCGAAGCGCATTGCCGCGATGGGCGGGCATGCCGAACGCATGGTCGAACAGGCGATTGCGGCCCTGGTCAACGCCGACCCTGGCCTTGCCCAGAAGGTCATCCGCGACGATGCCGTTCTGGACCAGGGGCAGCGCGAGATCGACGACAAGGCGATCATCATCATCGCCAAGCGCCAGCCGATGGCGACGGATTTGCGCGAGATCGTCGGCGCGATCCGCATCTCGGCGGATCTCGAGCGGGTCGGCGACCTCGGCAAGAATGTCGCCAAGCGCGTGGTTGCCGTCATAGAAGGGCGCCAGCCGACCAGCCTGTTCCGCGGCATCGAGGCTTTGGCGGACCTGGCGTTGACGCAGCTCAAGGAAGTGCTCGACGTCTACGCGTCGCGCTCGGTGGAAAAGATCGGCTTCGTGCGTGACCGCGACGATCAGATCGACGCCGTGTACACCTCGCTGTTTCGCGAGTTGCTGACCTACATGATGGAAGATCCGCGCAACATCACGCCCTGCACGCACCTGCTGTTCTGCGCCAAGAACATCGAGCGGATCGGCGACCACGCCACCAATATCGCCGAGACGATCTACTACATCGTCACCGGCGACCAGATGCCGGCCGAGCGGCCGAAGGGCGACAAGACAGACAAGATTGTGCTTCCCGCAACGCTACCGGCGAAGTGAGCGGCTGCCTCTCGAACCCATTGCTGATTTAGGCTAAGCTTTACCGAACGTTCCTGATCCTGACCCGAGGCCATGCCTCCAGGAGGTAGCGATGGAAACCGTTCGGAACCTGACGCCGGCCCCGCCGACATCGGCCATCGTCGCTTCCAGCGTCTATACCGCCGGCCGGCGTGTCGCCGACATTCCGATCGAGGAAGCCGGCGAATGGGCCAAGAAGCCAGGTCATGTCGTCTGGATCGGCCTGCTGGAGCCGGACCGCGACCTGTTGCTTCGTGTCCAGGCGCAATTCCACCTGCACGATCTGGCGATCGAGGACGCCGAGCATCCGCATCAGCGGCCGAAGATCGAGCAATATGGCGATGCGTTGTTCATCGTTGCCCGCACGGCTCAACTGATCGACAGGCGCGTCACCTTCGGCGAGACGCATCTGTTCGTCGGCGCCGGCTACATCGTCAGCGTCAGGCACGGTCCGTCGACTTCTTATGCCGCCGTTCGCCAGCATTGGGAAAGCTGCCCGCATTCGCTAGCCAAAGGCGAGGATTTCGTCCTCTATGCCATTCTCGATTTCATCGTCGACAACTACATGCCGGTGCTCGAGCAGATCGAGGACGAGGTCGAGGCGATCGAGGACAGGGTTCTGCTGAAGCCGATGACCGGCTCCGACATAGAGCGGCTCTACATGCTGCGCCGCGATCTCTTGCGCCTGCGCAACGCCGCGCTGCCGCTGGTGGAAGTCTGCCGCCGGTTGACCAGCGCCGACCTGCCGCAGATCCATGCGGCCATGCACCCGCTGTTCCGCGACGTCACCGACCACATCCGCACCGTCCAGGAGAAGATCGACAGCTTGCGGGAGGTGCTCGCATTTGCCTTCGAGGCGAGCCTCCTGGTTGGCCAGAGCCAGGAAACGGCGATCACCAAGAAGCTCGCCTCATGGGCTGCAATCCTGGCGGTGCCGACGGCGCTCGCAGGCATCTACGGCATGAACTTCAACGACATGCCGGAACTTAGGATGGAATATGGCTATCCGGTCGTTCTGGGAGCGATTATTTTGGTCTGCTCGGTTCTCTACTGGCGCTTCCGCAAGAGCGGCTGGCTGTGAAGAGTAGGGCAGTAGAGCAGTAGAGCAGTAGGGAAAGATGGCGCCTCACGAGCGCAGTCTTTTGCAGTTCACCCCATATATACTGCCGTACCCCCTCACTCCCTTACTCCCCTACCTACTGCGCCGCCGCTCCGAAGCGGGCTGAAACGCAACGCGGGCGTGATACTTGCAATAGGGTCCGGTTTCGGCCGCGTCGTTGCCGCAGAAATGGAACTCCTCCGAAAGCGGATCGCCATTCGGCCATTTGCATGTCCGCTCGGTCAATTCGACGAGCTGCAGATGCCGCGAGATCGGCACGACGACGTTCTCGACCGGACGGACATAATGACGCGTCACCGGTACGGCGTCGAATTGCGCCTGCAGCGCGGTCGCGCCGATCGACGTGGTGATATGCCGCGCAGTGCTCGCGGCCCGCGACACCGATTTCTGCACGCTCGATCCCTGCACGCTCTTCTTCTGGCGTGCCGGCGTGGCAGTCGCGCGTCCGCGGCCCGACAGTTTCAGCCGATGCACCTTGCCGATGACGGCATTGCGGCTGACACCCCCAAGCTGTGCGGCGATCTGGCTGGCGCTCAGCCCCTCCGACCACAATTTTCTAAGAAGTTCGACCCGCTCGTCAGTCCAATTCATGAGACCGCGCTCCTGCTGAAATGTGCGGCGATCGGAATCCTTCCACGATCCGGCTTCCGCCGGGCAGACACCACATATATCGGGTGATTAGGTCCGCCGCACGAAATCTAGTTATTTCTCGACCTATAAGTACCTTATGCGCTGACTCGGTGACAAGAGTCCGAGGGCCAACACGAATCGGTTTTTTCGGTTTTCCCCAACTTGCCCGGTCGCTGATGAGCCGGCGTCTCGCTGGAAAGCTTGCCGCGCGTCCTTGCGCGACGTTTTCGTTGACTTCATGGCCGAAAAACACGATAAGCCGCACAGGCCGCCGCTTTGGCGGCTTTTTGATTTTCCGGTTCCGGAGACGCATATAATGAGCGGTTCGGCGCTTTTCGAGACCTTTACCCGCGCGCCCCTGGCCTTCGACCATGGGGAAGGCACCTGGCTGGTCACCGACAAGGGCGAGCGATATCTCGATTTTGGCGGCGGCGTTGCCGTGAATTCGCTGGGCCACAGCCATCCGCATCTGGTCTCGGCACTCACCGAGCAGGCGGCCAAGCTCTGGCATGTCTCCAACCTCTACGAGATTCCGGGGCAGAGCCGTCTGGGCGAGCGGCTGGCCGACGCAACCTTCGCCGACAAGGTGTTCTTCACCAATTCCGGCGCCGAGGCGCTGGAATGCGCCATCAAGACGGCGCGGCGCTACCATTTCGTCAAGGGCCATCCCGAGCGCTTTCGCATCGTCACCTTCGAAGGCGCTTTTCATGGCCGCACGCTGGCGACCATCGCCGCCGGCGGCCAGTACAAATACCTGGAAGGTTTCGGCCCCAAGGTCGAAGGTTTCGACCAGGTCGGTTTCGACGACATCGAGGCCGTCGAAAAGGCGATCACATCAGAGACCGCCGCGATCCTGATCGAGCCGGTGCAGGGCGAGGGCGGTATTCGCCCGGTGCCGACACAGTCGCTGAAGCGGTTGAGGCAGCTCTGCGAACAGCATGATCTGCTGCTGATCTTCGACGAGGTCCAGTGCGGCATCGGCCGCACTGGAAAACTGTTCGCGCATGAATGGGCTGGCGTCACGCCCGACATCATGGCCGTCGCCAAGGGCATCGGCGGCGGCTTCCCGGTGGGCGCCTGCCTTGCCACCGACGAGGCCGCCGTCGGCATGACCGCCGGCGTGCACGGCACCACTTTCGGCGGCAATCCGCTGGCGATGGCGGTCGGCAACGCCGTGCTCGACGTCGTGCTGGCAGACGGTTTTCTGGAGGATGTGCAGCGCAAGGCGTTGCTGCTGAAGCAGGGGCTGGCGGGCGTCGCCGACGAATTTCCCGATGTCATCGAAGACATCAGAGGCAGCGGCCTGATGCTCGGCCTGAAATGCGCCGCGCCCAACACCAAGGTGAACATGGCATTGCGCGACCAGCATCTGCTGGCGGTTCCTGCCGGCGACAACGTTCTTCGCCTGCTGCCGCCGCTCACCGTCACCGACGCCGAGATCCATGCGGCGCTCGACCGCATCCGCGCCGGCGCCCGGGGCCTGTCGGACGCCATCGCCGCGGCTGCGGCGAAATAACAGTCGGAAGACCCACATGAGCCTTCGCCATTTCACCGATCTTTCCGCCGTTTCCGAGGGCGATCTGCGCCTTATGCTGGACGATGCCGTCGTGCGAAAGGCAAGGCTCAAGGCTGGCGAGCGGACAAAACCGCTTGAAGGCAAGGTGCTGGCGATGATCTTCGACAAGCCGTCGACGCGCACGCGCGTGTCCTTCGACGTCGGCATGCGTCAGCTCGGCGGCGAGACCATCATGCTGACCGGCGCCGAGATGCAACTCGGCCGCTCCGAAACCATCGCCGACACGGCCAAGGTGCTGTCGCGCTATGTCGACGCGATCATGATCCGCACCACATCGCATGACCGGCTGCTGGAACTGACCGAGAACGCCACCGTCCCCGTCATCAACGGGCTGACCGACGATACCCATCCCTGCCAGCTGATGGCCGACATCATGACCTTCGAGGAGCATCGCGGCCCGGTCGCCGGCAAGACCATCGCCTGGACCGGCGACGGCAACAACGTGCTGCATTCACTGCTGGAGGCCTCGGCGCGGTTCCGCTTCAACCTCAACGTCGCCGTGCCGGAAGGCAGCGAGCCGGCGCAGAAGCATGTCGACTGGTCGAGGGCGCATGGCGGCAAGTTGAACTTCACCCGCTCGCCCGAGGAGGCCGTCCACGAGGCCGACTGTGTCGTTACCGATTGCTGGGTGTCGATGGGCCAGGAGCACCGTGCTCGCGGCCACAATGTCTTCTCACCCTATCAGGTCAATGCGGCACTGATGGCGAAGGCAAAGTCCGACGCCTTGTTCATGCACTGCCTGCCGGCGCATCGCGGCGAGGAGGTCACCGACGAAGTCATCGACGGCCCGCATTCGGTGGTGTTCGACGAGGCCGAGAACCGGCTCCACGCGCAGAAGGCGGTTTTGGCCTGGTGCCTCGGCGCTTGATCCGGGTCACCGTGATCCGGGCCGCCGTTATCCCGGCCGCCTTGATCCGGGAGTGCGTGATGCCTATCTCAGGCGCATCACGCAAATCGAGCGCGTTTCGACGCATGCGCCCCGGAGGGCGGCATCGCCGCGCCCCGGAGCTTTGTCATGTTGGAAACCCGTCAATTGGCTGAACATCAACCCAAACTCGGCGAATTCGGCTACGCCGGCGACGATCATGTCGTGCCTTTCGAGGTCGGCCCGCTCGACGTGCGCGGCCGTACCGTCCAGCTCGGGCCGATGCTCGACGCGATCCTCGGTCGGCATGACTATCCCGAGCCGGTCGCCCGCCTGCTGGCGGAAGCTTGCGTGCTGACGGTGCTGCTCGGCACCTCGCTCAAATTCGAAGGCAAGTTCATCCTGCAGACCCGCACCGACGGGCCGGTCGACATGCTGGTGGCGGATTTTTCCACGCCGCATGCGCTGCGTGCCTATGCCCGCTTCGACGCCGACCGGCTGGAGGCACTGACGTCTGCCGGCGAGACCTCGCAGCGGACGCTGCTTGGCAGCGGTGTCCTGGCGCTGACCATCGACCAGGGCGCCCACACGCAGCGCTATCAGGGCATCGTCCAGCTCGACGGCGAGACGCTCGAGGAGGCCGCGCGCACCTATTTCCGGCAGTCGGAGCAGATCCCGACCGATCTCAGGCTTTCGGTGGCCAAGCTGTTGACGCCCGGCATCGGCGGTGCCCGCGAGCAATGGCGCGCCGGCGGCATCCTGGCGCAGTTCCTGCCGCAATCGCCCGAACGCATGCGCGTGCCCGACCTTCCGGGTGGCGACGGCGATCCGCGCGAGGAGATCCATGATCCGGCCGACAATTCCTGGCAGGAACTGCTCGCGTTGCTTGGCACCATCGAGCCGACGGAACTGATCGACCCGACGATCGGCGCCGAGCGGTTGCTTTACCGGCTGTTCCACGAGCACGGCGTGCGCGTCTTCGGCGGCGTGCCGGTAGCCGACCAGTGCTCATGCTCCAGGGAGAAGATCCGCGGCATTCTCGGAGGCTTCTCCGCCGACGAGATCAGGGACAGCACCGAGGATGGCGGCATTCACGTCGCCTGCGAATTCTGCTCGAAGCAATATGACTTCGACCCGGCGGAATTTGCTGCGGCTCAATAGAATTGAAATCACCGACGAAGCGTTGGCGCTGCCCCTCACCCTTACCGTCTCCCCGTGAAGAACGGGGAGAGGGGGCGCCAGCGTTGCGACAGGTTGTCCAGTTGATAGATAGATGGGTTCCCTTTTCCCCGTTCACTATACGGGGAGAAGGTGCCGGCAGGCGGATGAGGGGCAGCACGACCTTCCGGCCATCTATCTCTCTCAGTTCACCGTCCGCCGCGTGCCCGGCAGGTCGAGCGAAAAGGCGGGGATGGCGACGTCGAACGTTTCGCCCCGCTTGTTGCGCATCGTGTAGTGGCCGACCATGATGCCGGATGGCGTCGAGAGTGGGCAGCCAGACGTATACTGATAACTGTCGCCTGGATTGAGTTCAGGCTGGTCGCCGACAACGCCGGCGCCGCGCACCTCCTCGACCCGGCCGGTGCCGTCGGTGATCTGCCAGTAGCGCGACAGAAGCTGCACGAATTCATCCGACTGGTTGTCGATGGTCACCTGGTAGCCCCAGACATAGCGGTTCTCCGAAGGGTCGGAGCGATCTTCCAGATAGAACGGCCTGACCTGCACTTCGATGTCGCGCGTGAGGGCGCTGTACATAAATCACTCCACACTATGCAGACGGAACATTCGACCCTCTCCGCAGTTCGGTCAACGGGGTGCGTCGCCTCGGTGTCTGCCATCGTTGCCCGAATTTGTTAAGCGCAGGTGCCGAACAACAATGTCATTTAAGTGACACGTGACAATGATGGTGTGCAGGGCCGGGGATGGTGTGCAGGGCCGGGCGACTCAGCATTCTGTCGAACTGTTGAAAACGGCTTCATGCGGCCGGTTTTTTCTGGAGCGACCAGATATTGATGGAATTGACAGTCACAGCCGCCTTGCTTTCCATAGTTCTGCTTGTTGTCAATCTCGCCAGCATCCTGCTCGCTTCGTTGAAGCTGAAGCGGCCTGGCAGGATCACGCCGCCAGCCGCCAAGGCGCCGCCGGTGTCGATCGTCGTGCCGTCGCGCGGCGTCGAGCCGTTTACCGAGGAGACGCTCGAGCGCGCCTTCTCGCTCGACTGGCCGCACTATGAGCTCATCTTCTGCGTCGCCCATGCCGACGACCCGGTGGTCGGGCGGATCACCGATGCGATCGCCCGCTTTCCGGCCGTGCCGGCCCGGCTGCTCGTCGGCGACGACCGCATCAGCGGCAATCCGAAACTCAACAATTGCGTGAAGGGCTGGGAGGCCGCGCGCCACCACTGGGTCGTCCTTGCCGATTCCAACGTCCTGATGCGGAGGGACTATGTCCAGCATCTGATGACGGCATGGCGGCAGGACACCGGCCTCGTCTGCTCGACGCCGATCGGCTCGCGGCCGGACGGGATCTGGGCGGAGGTCGAATGCGCTTTCCTCAATACGCTGCAGGCGCGCTGGCAATATACCGGCGAGGCGCTCGGCCTCGGTTTTGCCCAGGGCAAGAGCATGCTGTGGAACAAGCCATTGCTCGACGCCAATGGCGGCATCCGTGCGCTTGCTGCGGAGATTGCCGAGGATGCCGCTGCGACCAAGCTTGTCAACGGGCTCGGACTGCGCGTCAATCTCGTTGCCTCGCCGTTCGAGCAGCCGCTCGGCTTGCGCACATTTGGCGAAATCTGGTCGCGCCAGGCCCGCTGGGCACGCCTGCGTCGCGTCACATTCCCACTGTTCTTCGCGCCCGAGATCCTGATCGGAGCGGCGCCGCCGCTGGTGCTGGCGCTGGTTGCGGCAGCAGGCGCCGGTTTCAGCCTGCCGGCTACCGCCGTCGCCGTGCTGATAGTCGCCTATCTGCCGGAATGCGCTCTCGCCTCGGCCAAGGGCTGGCACCTGTCGCTGCGCATGATCCCGGCGATGGTTGCGCGGGACGTGATGCTTCCCGCCATCTGGGTGCGCGGCTGGCTCAGCGGTGCCGTCGACTGGCGCGGCAACACGATGACCATCCAAACCAGCGCCGTTGCGGAATTGGAAGAGTCGCCGTCGGGCGCCTGACCGCGCCGCTTTGCAGATCAGAGCGCAGCAGTTCGGCGCGTATCCCTATCTGGCGGCTAAGGCCTGCTCGATGTCTTCGAGCAAGTCGTCAGTGTCCTCCAGTCCGACGGACAGCCTGAGCGTGCCTGGCCCGATGCCAAGTTCGGCCCGCGCCTCGTCGCTCAGATTCTTGTGTGTCGTCGTCGCCGGATGGGTGATCAGGCTCTTGGCGTCACCGAGATTGTTGGAGATCAGCACGACATCGAGCGCGTTCTGGAAGGCGAAGGCCGCCTGCTTGCCCCCCTTGACGTCGAGGCAGATCAGCGTCGAGCCGCCCGACATCTGCTTCTTGACGATCGCCGCCTGCGGGTGATCGGCGCGGCCGGGATAGATGACGCGGACAATTTCCGATCGCTCGGCGAGGAAGTCAGCGATCCGGCCGGCACTTTCCGTCTGCTGGCGAACGCGCAGCGGCAGCGTCTCCAGCCCCTTCAGCAGCGTCCAGGCATTGAAGGGCGAGAGGCTGGGACCGGTGTGGCGGAAGTAGTCGTGCAAATTCTCGTCGATCCACTTCTTGTCCGACAGGATGATGCCGCCGAGGCAGCGTCCCTGGCCGTCGATGTGCTTGGTCGCCGAATAGACGACGATATGGGCGCCGAGCTGCAACGGCTTCTGCTGCAAGGGCGTGGCAAAGACGTTGTCGACGATCAGCCGCGCGCCGATCGAATCGGCAAGCGAGGCTACGGCTGCGATGTCGACGACCTCCAGCGTTGGATTGGTCGGGCTTTCAAGGAAGAACAACTTGGTGTTGGGCCTGACCGCCTTTTCCCAATTGGCGATGTCGGTGCCGTCGACCAGCGTCGCCTCGATGCCGTATTTCGGCGCCAGCGTCTCGACGACCCAGCGGCAGGAGCCGAACAGCGCGCGCGCCGCCACGATGTGGTCGCCGGCCCGGGCGCTGCACAGCAACGCCGCCGTCACCGCCGCCATGCCGGATGCGGTGGCGCGGGCATCTTCGGCACCTTCCAGCGCACACATGCGCTTCTCGAACATGTCGACCGTCGGATTGGCATAGCGCGAATAGATGAAGCCCGGTTCCTCGCCCTTGAAGCGGGCTTCCGCCGCCTGCGCCGTGTCGTAGACATAGCCTTGCGTGAGATACATCGCCTCGGAGGTTTCGCCGAAGCCGGAACGCAGCGTTCCTGCATGCACGAGGGCGGTCTGAGGCTTCCAGTTGCGCGTTTTGCTCGTCATCACCTTGTTCCAAACACAAAAAATGGTCCAAACACAAAAAAACCGGCCGCGAAAGTCGCAACCGGTCGTACGGCCTTTCGGCCCGACGGTCCTTTAGCGACTTGTTTAACGTGGCTGCAAGCCGACCGGCCAAATCACCACGGGATAACGATCCTTTAGACCTGCACCGCGCTTGCGTCAATTGCCGGCATGATTAAGAGGTTTGTACCAGCGGGTTCCACGGCAAGAACCTGCGACAAGACGAGACCACGCCCGGCCTTCGAGCGGAGCCAGACTTTGCGGCAGACAGGCATTCTTCCGGATCAGGATATTTCCGCGCTGTACCAGTCGGGCGCGCTGAAGTCGCCGCGCGCGCTCGACGCCGACCAGGTCCAGCCGGCCAGCCTGGACCTCAGGCTTGGCGACAAGGCCTGGCGGGTGCGCGCCTCCTTCCTGCCCGGCCCCAACCACAGGGTTGCTGAAAAACTCGACCGCCTGAAGCTGCACGAAATCAATCTCACCGATGGTGCGGTGCTGGAGACGGGCTGCGTCTATATCGTGCCGCTGCTCGAGAGCCTGGCGCTTCCGGCAAACATTTCCGCCTCGGCCAACCCAAAAAGCTCGACCGGGCGGCTCGACATCTTCACCCGCGTGATGACCGATCGCGGCCACGAGTTCGACAAGATCGCTGCCGGCTACAACGGCCCGCTCTATCTCGAAGTCAGCCCGCGCACCTTTCCGATCGTCGTCCGCACCGGCTCGCGGCTGTCGCAGATCCGGTTCCGCACCGGCAACGCGCTTTTGTCGGAAAGCGAGCTGCACGAATTGCACCGTGCCGAGACGCTCGTCGCCACCGAGCCGCCGAACATTTCCGGCGGCGGCATCGCACTGTCGATCGACCTCGATGGTGACAAGGACGGGCTGGTCGGCTACCGCGGCAAGCACCACACCGGCCTGGTCGATGTCGACAAGCGCGCCGCGCAGGATGTCGTCGATTTCTGGGACCCGCTCTACAAGAGCGGTGCCGGCGAACTGGTGCTCGACCCGGACGAATTTTATATCCTCGTCAGCCAGGAAGCGGTGCATGTGCCGCCGCTCTATGCCGCCGAGATGACGCCCTTCGATCCGCTGGTCGGCGAATTCCGCGTCCACTATGCCGGTTTCTTCGATCCGGGTTTCGGCCATTCGGCCTCGGGCGGCACCGGCAGCCGGGCCGTGCTCGAAGTGCGCAGCCACGAAGTGCCGTTCATCCTCGATCACGGCCAGATCGTCGGACGGCTGGTCTACGAGCACATGCTGAAGCGGCCGCAGGCGCTCTACGGCACAGATCTCGGCTCGAACTATCAGGCGCAGGGCCTGAAACTGTCCAAGCATTTTCGCGCCGCGCGCTGATCGCCCGCTATGATCAGACCATGCTTGCCTGACCTTACGGGTCGTGCTTGGCTGTCTTAGCCGTCAATACGGTTGGAACAAGGGGAACAGAAAATGCAGATTTCAAGATGGATCGCATCGGCAGCAACAGCCGTCATGCTGGCGATGTCAGCCGGGTCGCTGTCGGCGCAAGCACAGGAAAAGTTGAAGATCGCCACTGAAGGCGCCTATCCGCCGTTCAACACCATCACCGCGGATGGCAAGCTCGTCGGCTTCGACATCGACATCACCAATGCGCTTTGCGCTCAGATGAAGGTCGAATGCGAACTTGTCACGCAGGACTGGGACGGCATGATCCCGGCGCTCCAGGCCAAAAAGTTCGACGCCATCATCGCGTCCATGAGCATTACCGAGGAGCGCAAGAAGCAGGTCTCCTTCACCAACAAATACTATACGACGCCGCTTTCGCTGGTGGCCTTGAAGGACAGCGATATTGCCTCGACCGAACCGGCGGCACTCGCCGGCAAGACAGTCGGCGCCCAGGCTTCGACCACCCAGGCCGACTATGCCCAGGATGTCTATGGCAAGGCCGGCGCCGAGGCGAAGCTCTATCCAACCCAGGAGGAGGCGGTCGCCGACCTGATGAACGGCCGTCTCGATGCCGTCCTTTCAGACAAATTCGTGCTGATGGACTGGATGAAGAAGTCGAGCGACGACTGCTGCAAGATGGTCGGCGACGTCAAGGGCACGGAGACCGAAGCCGGTATCGCCGTGCGCCAGGAAGACAATGCGCTGCGCGAAAAGCTCAACGCCGCAATCGACGCGATCGTCGCAGACGGCACCTACAAGAAGATCCAGGCCAAATATTTCGACTTCGATATTTATTGAGAGGTCGAAGCTGCCAATCTCCCCCTTGAGGGGGAGATGGCCGGCAGGCCAGAGGGGGTCGGTCCGGCCGGGCCCGGCTCTCTTTATCGCAGACGCAGGGGGCTGGCGCTCCACGCGAGACGACCCCCTCTGTCGCCCTCGGCGACATCTCCCCCTCAAGGGGGGAGATCACGCCGTCAAAGCGCCTTGACCGCCACCTTCACCGGCTGCTCGATTTCAAGCGGGTTGCGCAGCGGCAGGCCAAAATCCTTGGCCTCGATCTCGAAGACGTCGCCGGCCTCGGTCCTGACGCCGTCGGCGAAGGACAGTGTCGCGGTGCCGAACATGTGCACATGCACGTCGCCCGGCTGGCGGAAGGCCGAATATTTGAAGTGGTGATGTTCGAGATTGGCGATGGTGTGTGACATGTTCGCCTCGCCCGACAGGAAAGGCTTTTCCCACAGCACCTGGCCGTCGCGGAGGATGCGCGATGAACCCCTGACGTCGGACGGCAGCTCGCCGATCAGGATTTCCGGCCCGAACGAAGCGTTGCGCAGCTTGGAATGCGCGAGGAAAAGATAGTTCACGCGCTCGGTGACGTGATCGGAAAACTCATTTGACAGCGTGAAGCCGACGCGGAACGGGACGCCGTCGTCGCCGATGATATAGATGCCGGCGACTTCCGGCTCTTCGCCGGCATCCTCGGCGAAGGCGGGCGACAGAAGTGCCGCACCGGGCGCCACTGCCATGGTGCCGTTGCCCTTGTAGAACCATTCCGGCTGCACGCCGGTCTGGCCCTTGGCCGGCTTGCCGCCCTCCAGCCCCATGCGGAACATCTTCATGGAATCGGTGAGCTGCTTCTCGCCGTCGCTGCTGAGCTTCTTGTGCATGGAATCGCGGGTCGCGGCGGAGCCGAGATGTGTCAGCCCGGTGCCGGTGAGGTGGAGATGCGCCGGGTCGGGATGGTTGATCGGCGACAGCAGCCGCCCCTTCTTGTAGGCGGCATCGAGGTCGACCGCTTCACCAAAACCCTTGCGCTCGATGAGGACGACGAGCCCGGTGCCAGTGCGCGCGGCCTCCATTGCCAGCGAATAGACGCTGCGGGCGCCGTTGATGATTCTGGTCTTGCCGCCGTTGCGGGCGACGACGCGGATGGTCTCCGCCTCGTCGAGGATCTGGGAAATCAGCATGACGTACCCTCTCTCAATTGCCTTGGCCGGCCTGCCGGTCTGGCAAGCTTTTCCTGGCGCAGCTCGGACGGTGTCCGCGCCACGGGTGAAATTCTTCGTCCGGATTGCTCGCGGGCCCGGTCCCCTGGGGGACTTCCTTGCGCCGCCCGGCAGCGCCGCGATGTGACCCGTGCCTCCTAAAAGCGCGCCGCCTTTGAAAAGCGGCCCACTTTAATCCTTGCTTTCATGCATGCCGTTGTCCCAACACGCTGCACACGTTTGGCGACATGCATGAGTTCCCTCAAGCCTTGTTCTTGTTGTAGACGTCGAAGACCACGGCGCCGAGCAGCACCAGGCCTTTGACCACCTGCTGCCAATCGACATTGACGCCCATGATCGACATGCCGTTGTTCATGACGCCCATGATGAAACCGCCGACCACCGCGCCAACAACCTGACCGACGCCGCCCATCGCCGAAGCGCCGCCGATGAACACGGCGGCGATGACGTCGAGCTCGCTGCCGAGGCCGGCCGCCGGCACCGCCTGGCCAAGGCGCGCCGCAATAATCAGCCCGCCGAGCGCCGAGAGCACGCCCATATTGATGAACACCATCAGGGTCAGCCGCTCGGTCTTGATACCCGATAGCTGCGCCGCCTTGGCATTGCCGCCCATTGCGTAGATGCGGCGGCCGACCGTCATGCGTTTGGTGACGAACACGAACAGCGCGATCAGCACGCCCATCACCACGAGAACGATTGGCAGACCCCTGTAGGTGGCGAATTGGTAGACCAGGAACAGCGCCAGGGCGCTGGTCACCAAGGTCTTGACGACGAACAGCGAGAAGGGCTCGGCTTCGTAGCCATGCCGCTCGCGGCTGCGCCGTGCCCTGAGCCCGAAATAAGCATAGGCGACCACGGCGACGATGCCGAGCACGATCGTCGTCATGTGCAGCGTCAGGCCGCTGCCGACGATTGTCTTGCCGGCGGCGTTCACCACCGGCGGTATCAGCGTCAATGAGCCGATCACGTCGGGAATGAAGCCGGAACTGAGCGCCTTGAAGCCGACCGGAAGCGGCCCCACGGAAGACCCCCCACCCAGCAGCGCCTGGCAGATGCCGCGGAAGATCAGCATCCCCGCCAGCGTGACGATGAAGCTCGGTATTCGGTGATAGGCAATCCAGTAGCCTTGTGCCGCGCCGATTGCACCCCCGACGATCAGGCAGATGATCGACACCACCAGCGGATTGCTGAAAGGGCCGAGAGGCCAGATGACCATCATCATCGCCGCCAGCGCGCCGATGAAACCGGCGACGGAGCCGACGCTGAGATCGATATGGCCGGAGACGATCACCAGAAGCATGCCCAGCGCCATCACGATGATGAAGCTGTTCTGCTGCACCAGGTTGCTCAAGTTCACCGGCTTGAACAGCGTTCCGGACGTCGTGTACTGGAAGAACACCATGATGGCGATAAGCGCCAGGATCAGGCCGTATTCGCGCAGGTTGGTGACCAGCGCCGAGACAGCGATGCGCGGCCCTTGCTGCACATCTTCGGCGACGCCGCTTTTCGGGACGGGACCGCTTTCGGTGCTCATGATGCTTTTCCTTCTCCGCGAACGATGGCGCGCATGATCTTTTCCTGGCTGGCATCACTCGCCGCCATTTCGCCGACGATACGTCCTTCGTTCATGACATAGATACGGTCGGTGATGCCGAGCAGTTCGGGCATCTCGGACGAGATGACGATGATCGCCTTACCCTCCGAGGCGAGCCGCGCGATGATCGTGTAGATTTCATACTTGGCGCCAACGTCGATGCCGCGCGTCGGCTCGTCGAGGATCAGCACCTCCGGATTGGCGAACAGCCATTTCGACAGCACCACCTTCTGTTGATTGCCGCCCGATAGATTGCCGGTCATCTGATAAACGCTGGACGAGCGGATGTTGGTCTTGGCCTTGTAGTCGTTGGCGACGGCGAGCTCGCGCATGTCGTCGATCACGCTGTGGCGCGACACGCCGGGAAGATTGGCCAGCGTGATGTTGTGCTTGATATGATCGATCAGATTGAGACCGTAGGTCTTGCGGTCTTCGGTGACGTAAGCAATGCCGTGTTCGACTGCCTTGCTGACAGAGGAGACATCGATGGGCTTGCCCTTAAGCAGCACCTCGCCGGTGATGCGGCGGCCATAGGAGCGGCCGAACAGGCTCATCGCGAATTCGGTGCGTCCGGCGCCCATCAGCCCGGCGATACCTACCACCTCGCCCTTGCGGACGTCGATATCGATACCCTTGATCACTTGCCGCTCGGCATGGATCGGATGATAGACCGACCAGTTCTTCACCTGGAGCACGACCTCACCGATGTCAGGCTCGCGCGACGGATAGCGGTCGTCCAGCGAGCGGCCGACCATCGAGGTGATGATGCGGTCTTCCGAGATGTCCTTCTTGGGCAGCGTCTCGATCGTCCGCCCGTCGCGGATGATCGTGACCTTGTCGGCGACCCGGTTGATTTCGTTGAGCTTGTGCGAGATCAGGATCGAGGTGATGCCCTGCCGCTTGAATTCGAGCAGCAGGTCGAGCAGCGCCTGGCTGTCCTTTTCGGACAGGCTCGCCGTCGGCTCGTCGAGGATCAGCAACTGCACTTCCTTGCTGAGCGCTTTGGCGATCTCGACCAGTTGCTGCTTGCCGACGCCGATATTGGTAATCAGCGTCTTGGGGTCTTCCTTGAGGCCCACCTTCTTGAGCAGAGCGCTGGTGCGCGTCTCGTTGGAATTCCAGTCGATGATGCCGTAGCTGGCGTGTTCGTTGCCGAGGAAGATGTTTTCGGCGATCGACAGCATCGGCACCAGCGCGAGTTCCTGGTGGATGATGACGATGCCGCGGCGCTCGCTGTCGTGGATGCCTTTGAAATGGCACTCATCGCCGCGATAGACGATTTCGCCATCATAGGTGCCGGCTGGATAGACGCCCGACAGCACCTTCATCAGAGTCGACTTGCCGGCGCCGTTCTCGCCGACAACGGCGTGGATCTCGCCTTCCTCGACGCTGAGGTTGACATTCGAAAGCGCCTTGACGCCGGGAAACGTCTTGGTGATGTCACGCATCTCCAAAATCGTCTGGGCCATCGGGAATACCACTCCTGCGAGGTCCGGAAACATACCGGGTCGTTCACTGGCGAAGCGGGGCCCTGCGTTGCGCAGGACCCCGGGTTTTACGTCTGCGGTTACTTCAGCTCTTCGGCCTTGATGTAGCCGGAATCGACCACCAGGGCTTGGTAGTTCGACTTGTCGACATCATGCGGCGTCAGCAGGATCGAGGGGACGACCTTGACGTCGTTGTTGTAGGTCTTGGTGTCGAGGCCCTCCGGCTTGCCGCCCGAGAGCACCTTGTCGACGAGCTCGACCGTCGCCTTGGCGAGTTCGCGGGTGTCCTTGAACACGGTCGAGTACTGCTCGCCGGCGATGATCGCCTTGACCGAAGCGGTTTCGGCGTCCTGGCCGGTGACGATTGGCCATGGCTGATCGGCCGTGCCGTAACCAACGGCGCGCAGCGAGGCGATGATGCCGCGCGACAGGCCGTCATATGGCGAGAGCACGCCATCGACGCGGCTGCCATCCGAGTAGTGGGCGGAGAGCAGATTGTCCATGCGGGCCTGGGCGGTGGCTGCCAGCCAGCGGAGCGTGCCGACCTTGTCCATGCCCATCTGGCCGGATTTCACGACGAGGGTCTTGTCGTCGATCAGCGGCTGCAGAACGGACATGGCGCCGTCGTAGAAGAAGAAGGCGTTGTTGTCGTCAGGCGAGCCGCCGAACAGTTCGACGTTGAACGGCCCCTTGTTCTCGGGATAGCCGAGGCCCTTGAGCAGCGATTTCGCCTGGATGACGCCGACGCCGAAATTGTCGAACGTGGTGTAGTAGTCGACATTCGGGGTTTTCTTGATCAGCCGGTCATAGGCGACGACGACGACGCCGGCGTCAGCCGCCTTCTGCAGCGCGTCCGACAAGGTGGTGCCGTCGATCGAGGCGATGATCAGCGCCTTTGGGCCCTTGGTGATTTCGTTTTCGAGCTGGCTGAGCTGATTGGGGATATCGTCCTGCGCATATTGCAGGTCGACAGTGTAGCCCAGAGCCTCGAGCTGGGACTTGACGGCGTCGCCGTCGTTGATCCAGCGCTGCGAGGTCTTGGTCGGCATCAGCACGCCGATGAGGCCTTCGCCTGCCTGCGCCGGGACCGTCATGGCCGCGATGCTAAGGGCCGCGACGGCGGCCAGTGTCTTGATGATCTTCACATTAACTCTCCCTGGTTGATGGACGCGCACCCTGGGTTTCGTGGGCCGCGCGATCGTGCAGGAGCGCCAAAACGCGCCGCTGCCGCCATATCGATCTCCGGTATCCTCCCAATCGGCCCTGAGACTCTGGTTCCGGTCGATGCGATTTTTCTCGCTGGCGACGGTCAGGTTTCAGGACGCGCAAAGGTGTGGCGCTTTGCCATAACTGTCAAATGCGATCTTTGGTAGTTGCTATACCCAAACTGGTATACTGAAAGTGGCCAAAAGAATTGAAAGTGGCCAAAAGATCGGGCCGGGATTGCCGGCCGGCCACCAGCGAGGAGCAAACGGAGATTATGGCGGCGCTACGGGATTCTGGCGGACTTACAGAGGGTTATGGGGAACGTCCCGGCAGGAGTGAGACCTTGCTGCGCAGCGGCCTCAGTCTGCGCCACATGCGCATGATCGCAGCCCTCGACGACCATGGCCGGGTCAGCGCGGCAGCCCAGGTCATGAACATCTCCCAGCCCGCCGCCTCGCGCATGATCGCCGAGATGGAGGCGGTGCTCGACGTCAAGCTGTGCGAGAGGCTGCCGCGCGGCATCACGCTGACGCCCTATGGCAAGGCGTTGGCGAGGCGCGCGCGTTCGATCCTGCTCGAGATGCGCGAGGTCGACCGCGAGATATCCGAGCTCAAGGCAGGCAAGGGCGGCTCGGTGTTCCTGGGCGCGGTGACGGCCCCTGCAATCGAGCTCGCCGTGCCGGCGATCCGCGAGATCCGGCGCATCTATCCGCGTATCGAGATCACCATGCAGGTCGAGACCTCCAATGTGCTGGCGCGCGAACTGATCGCCACACGTCACGATTTCATCATCGCGCGCATCCCCGAGGACCTCAATCCGCGGCTGTTCGAGGCCCGCGTCATCGGCGTCGAAAAAGCCTGCCTCATTGTGCGCCGCGGCCACCCGCTGGCCAAGGGCAAGGCGGTGCGGCTGGAGCAGACCGCCGCCTATGACTGGGTTTTCCAGTCGGGCGGCTCGCCGCTGCGCCAGGCGATGGAGAGCAATTTCCTGAACCGCAACATCGCGCTGCCGGACCGCATCCTCAACACCAGCTCGCTGCTGCTCACCCTGGTCATGGTCGCGCAGTCGGACGCCATCGCGCCGGTGTCGATCCAGGTGGCGAAATTCATCCAGAACCCCGAGGGGCTGGCCGGCGCCATCGACGTCGTCCAGACCGAATTCGACATCGAGGTCAGGCCTTACAGTCTGATCACCGTAAAAAATCGCGTGCTGTCGCCGGCGGCCAAGATGCTGCACGACTTCATTTTGCGAGAGGTGGGCTGACGGCGTTAAATCAAGCGATCCGTTGCCAATTCACTCTTCCGCCATGTCGCTTCAATCAGAATATCGCTCGAGCGAAGGAACCACACAGGGCCGTGCCACGTCATAGAAGCGGGCTCCTGTGCAGGTCCCCAGGGAGGCTATCTATGATCAGGCTTCTCCTCGTCTTCGCCGCGTTGCTTGCCTTCGCGTGCGGCGGGGCGCGTTCGGCCAAGCTGGACCTGGCGACCATTAATCAGGCCCAATTCACCGCCGGTGAACCGAACGATCCGACGCTGCTCAAGGCGCAGATCCTCTTGGATCGCGCCCGCTTCTCGCCGGGGCTGATCGATGGTCGCCTCTCAGAGAACTTCGCCAAGGCAGTCGGCGCCTTTCAGCAGGCGAACGGACTCCGATCCGATGGCAAGCTCACTGCGGAGACCTGGAGCAAGCTCACGGCGACCTCCGCCGACCCGGTTCTGGTCACCTATGAGGTGACGCGCAAGGACGTGCGCGGACCTTTCACCAGGCGTATTCCGGCTCGCATGGAGAGGATGGCCCGCCTGCGGCGGCTCGCCTATCGCAACGCGGTGGAGAAGCTGGCGGAGCGCTTCCATGTCAGCGAAAAGTTGCTCAGGATGCTCAATCCGGGCGTCGGCTTCAGGAGGCCCGGCAAGACCTTGATCGTGCCTGATGTTGGCCGCGGCGATCCTCCCGCGGGCGTAGCCCGCATCGAGGTCGACAAGGACGCTCGCCTGGTGCGCGTGCTCGACCTTTCCGGCAAATGGCTCGCAGTCTACCCCGCCTCGATCGGCAGCGATGAAAATCCGGCGCCAAGGGGCACGGCGGAGGTCAAGCGCGTGGTGCGCAATCCGACCTATCACTACCATCCGGATTTTGCCTTCAAGGGAGTCAAGACCAAGCGTCCCTTCACCATCGCTGCCGGGCCGAACAATCCCGTGGGATCGGTGTGGATTGATCTCTCCATCGAAAGCTACGGCATCCACGGCTCGCCCGAACCTGGCAAGATCGGCACGACCTTCTCGCATGGCTGCATCCGATTGACCAATTGGGATGTCGAAGATCTCGGCTCCATCGTGCAGCCGGGCACGAAGGTCGAGTTCAAGGACGAGACCGCCCGCGCCGTCGACGAGCTTGCCCCGTAGCAAAGCGGACTGGCCCGCCACCTGCTCTCGCAAGGCCCGGGCGCGCGCCGGAGACGATGCCGGATGACGTCCTATGGACCTGACCTTCAGGCTGGTGGCGACGCTATGTGGTGGTAGAAGACCCGTCCGACGACCCCTGCAAACGATCGCGAATGGCTTCCTCAGTTCTGTTTGCGGTCGATTCAACAACTTTGCCGACCTTGCCTGCTAGGGTGCCGGCATCTCCACCCGAGCTTTGCCGGTCGGCCTCTTCCTTGACCGTTTCGTAGGCCTCGGAAGGCTCATGGTCGGACTGCATAATGACGCGCCACGCCTAGCTCTCATTAAGGTCAAAGCTCACCGGAAGGTTGTAGTCTATTGCACGATTGGCAATCATGTTCGCCAGGTCGGAATCTGAGACCGAACATGCCGGTACGATCTGTTTGAGCGCCTTAACGGCGAGTCCCGTCGATATGAAACTATGGCGCCGCCTCCGACTATTTACATACTGTTCGATGAGATTTTCGAGCTCACGCATGTGCAATCCTTCTTTGACGTCAACTGTGCCAATTGAATCCAGCCGTAATCGATCCGGAGCGAGGGCTCATTCACATTGTTTATTTGACGAGAAATCTTGATGCCGCATCAGTGCGCCGACGCGTCTTGGCCGAGGGCGGTCACCGTGGCTCATGGAAGAGATTTAGGTAAGTCGTATCAAAGTCGGCCAGTAAGGCCAATCGCTGGAAATCAAGGATAACAATCCTCCGGTCTTTCCAGATAACCAGGTCCTTCGCTCGAAGCTCCTGCAGTGTCCGATTCACGTGAACTACAGATAGACCAAGCACGTCCCCCATTTCCGCTTGCGTCAGTGGAATAGCGAACTTCTGGTCAGAGGCCAATCCGACTATCTCTAATCGGACATACAACTCGCAAATTATATGTGCGAGATGCTGTTTGGCGGAGCGACGCCCGAGGCAGGTTATCCAAGTCCTTTGGATCGAGGCGTCGATAGTCGTCGAAAGCCAGAGCATCCGGGTGAGATGTGGACTTCCACCCATTGCTGTAAGCAGGTCTTTGTGTCGAATGAAAACTACATCGCACGAACCCAGCGCGCTCACGCTGTGATCCATCACTTTTAGCAGTAAACTATGCAGATCGACAAAGTCTCCCGGCACGTGAATTGCCGTTATTTGACGCTTTCCTTCCCGAATAGCCTGGTTTCGAACTGCGAACCCATTCGCGACAAGGCAGCTTTCGGTGGGGCGGGATCCCTCCCTGACGATCTCCTCATCGGGTCCGAAAGTTACCGGCCGAACCGGAAGAGCCTCAATGAGCGCGATCTCGTCTGGCGGCAGGGTGTCGCGGCGGTCGAGCATGTGAACCAGGAGGTCTTTGCCGAACATCGCGGTGCCTTTTGAGCAGATCAGGCATCGAGTTCCAGCGGCTCGTGCCAATTGACATGCCGCAGGTCCCGAGCATCTACGACTTGGCCGCCTGTCGGACACAGATAGAAATGATCGCTCCCATGTTCGACTTCTTGGCTATGTCTCTTGCCGATCATGGGCGGCCCTGGTTGTGAAAGGTTCGGTCGTCGTTCGAGATCCGTTCTTGTGTGGTCACGGCGTTTCCGAGCTTCCGAGCCTCCCGATACAGGGTCTCGCGATCATTGCCGTGCTTGCCAAAAAGCTCGCGGATCTGCGGTATTGAGAGGCCGAACTTGGTAGCGAAATAGCGGAATTCATAGTCTTGGTCGCGCGCGACGCGGTTTCCGTCGCCAGAACCTCTATTGCTCTTGTCGTCGGCCATTTGGGTTCCTCCCTGGCTGGCCTTCAGATCAAGCGCAAACGCGGATCAGCGTCTTTTGTTGCCGCCTCTTATTAGAATCACGTTATGTTCTATCCGGCTGATGTTTGCCGCTCACCTGATCATGTGGTCCTGTGAGGTGCGGCGCCGGCCGGCCCGACTGGGCAAGCTGGAGCGGGTAGCGGGAATCGAACCCGCGCGTTCAGCTTGGGAAGCTGACAAGCTACCATTACATCATACCCGCGCAGCAGCCTCGTTACCACGCAAGCCGGCATTCGGGCAATCGTTATGCGTATACTCGTGTGCACTCGTGCCTTGCCAGCGGGCCGACTGTTACTCCGTCGTGGCAACGGCATCGTCTGTGGCAAAGGCCGGCCAGTATTTCGAAATTGCCAGAGTGGCCCCGATGGTAGAAAAATGGCCATAGTCGAAATAGAGGAACTGGCCTGCGTCGGCGTAGGAGCAGCGTCCGGCGCTACAGAGGAAATTCAGCGGATCGATAAAGGTGGCGCCTTTGGTAAATGCGCGCACACGGTTGTTGATGTCGGGATCCATGGCCATTGGCCAGGACGTATCATCGAGATTTTCGCGCTTTGCGAAGAACGCGATTTTCCGAACATCGGTTATGAACTGCGGGGACTGGCCGATGACAAACACACGCACACCCAGACCACGAACGGTATCGATCGTTTGCTGGAGACCGTCGAAACTTCTGGCCTCATAATCGGTCCACCGACCGCTGAGCACGACCGTCTTGATGCCAGCGTCCTGGATAATCTTCAGGGCTTGCTGATTGAACCGCATGCAATCCGGGCGTCCATAGGAGAAGTAGGAGAGAATCGGGGGACAGCCCGCGTAGGTGTATTCCACGATATTGGCCCGGAGTTGATTTATGTTGGCGTCCAGGCCTGGAACATAGTGGGCGGCGAACGAGTCACCCCACAACAAAACGGTTGTAGGGAAGCCGCGTGTGCGCGTGCAATCCTCGATATTCCAGTTTTCGATCCGGCTGAAGCCCTCGTTGAAACAGGTGCCATTGCCCCAGTCCCCGACAGGAATCCGCTGTTGGACATAGTCTGGAAAGCGTTGCGGAAAGCCGTTGCCGAGCGCCCCCGCCGCCCCGCCAAGGCAAAGAACAGCGATTGCGCCCGCTGAAAAGGCGAAGATGGGCGCCGGGGCGGTGAAGCTCCTTTTCTGCCGAAACGGCTGCTCGACGTACTTCCAGGAAAACGCAGCCAGCGCGAGGCTTGCTACCGTCAACGCAACGGTCATCGACGGGTCGAATTCTTCTAGTGAGAGATAGTGCGCGAACGCATCGATCGGCCAGTGAACAAGATACAGCGAATAGGAGATGAGGCCGATCCAGACCAGCGGCCGGACTTCTAGTATGCGGCTGGCGATCGTCGAGGGGCTGTTTTGGCCAACATAGATAAGCAGGACCGTTCCGACGCAGGGATACAAGGCGTTGTAGCCCGGGAACGGATCGCTCTCCGAGATCGCAAAGAACCCGATGGCGAGAAGGCCAAATCCGGCCAACCCGAGCAGTTCCATAAGAAACCGGCTGCTCAGGGGCGGGGGGCGTTTCAGCATGAGCACGGCGCCCAGCATGAGTTCCCAGATCCGTGTCGGCAGCAGGTAGAATCCCGCGTTTGGCGCCAGCCACGTCGCCATGACCGCCAGCACGAAACTGCCGAGGATGATCGGCAGGAGTATCGTCAGCCAGCGTTTGGCAAAAAAGCGGTAGATCAGGAACATCAGGATCGGGGCAAAGATATAGTACTGCTCCTCGACCGAAAGCGACCAGGTGTGCAACAGCGGTCGGAGCTCGGCATCGATCGAGAAGTAATTTGACGTTTTCCAGAAATAGATGTTCGACCAGAAAGTCGAAGCCGCTATGACGCTGAGACTGAATTCATGCATATCCGACGGCAGAAGAATGAACAGGGCCGCAACGCAGGTGAGAAGCGTGACAAAAATCAGCGCCGGCAGAATGCGCCGGGCGCGGCGCCAGTAGAAGCTGACGATCGAAAACTGGCCGCGTTCAAGGTCGTCCAGCAGGCTTCCGGTGATCAGGTAACCGGATATGACGAAGAAGATATCGACGCCGGTAAAGCCGCCTGGAATTGCCGAGATGCCGAAATGGAAGAGTACGACCGGCAGTACCGCAACGGCCCGAAGACCATCGATATCGCGCCTGTACTTCATTCAAGAAGCCCTGTGTTCGCAAGTCACGGTGAGGCAGCGCAGTCCGTCCATCACCGGGCGATGAGTCTGGCAGTTCGATATCAACTGGTTACCCTCTGTCGCCCAATTTTGCTGCACTGCAACATAAGTGTCAAGAGCACAATTCGGCAAAGCGCCGACCGCAGCAACTGAGCGATCGCCTTGATGCCGGGCGGCCAAGTGCGTTATTTTTGGAGCTGTGCCCGAATCGGGGCAACCGAATCTGGAGACACGCCTTGTCCGCACTGACGCGCTTTCTCGGCGACACGCCGCTCCGGGTGCTCCTGAAGCTGCTGGTGCTGTCGTTCCTAGTCGGCCTTGTCATGAACGCTTTCGGCTGGTCGCCGATGGATGTGCTCTACGGCATCCGCAATGTCTTCGTCGATCTCTGGAACCTCGGCTTCCGCGCTATTGACCGTTTCCTCGGCTACATCCTGCTGGGCGCGGCGATCGTCATTCCAGCTTTCATCCTGCTCAGGATCGCCAACTACCGGAAATAGAGCAGACGCCGAACCGAAGGTCAGCGTGCGTCAGGCAAAGCCTGAGGCCACTTCGAACAGGACGGCATGGCGCGCGGCCAGAGCCGCCAAGTCAGTCGAATAGCCGCCGCCGATAACGCCGCAGACCGGGATGCCGAGCGCGCGGAAATGACGGATCACCATGTCGTCGCGGGCACGCAGCCCTTCGTTCGACAGCCACAACCTGCCGAGCCGGTCCTCGGCATGGACGTCGACCCCGGCATTGTAGAAAACGATGTCCCAGCGCGCCCTGGCGGTGAGTTCCGGCAGCATGCCGCCCAACGTTTCGAGATAGGCCGCATCGCCGGTGCCGTCGGGCAGGGCGATATCGAGGTCGGAAGCGATCTTGCGCGTCGGATAGTTACGATCGCCATGCATGGAAAAGGTGAAAACCCGCCGTTCAGCGCCCAAAATGTCGGCCGTGCCGTCACCCTGATGCACGTCGAGATCGACGATCAGGATATTGCCGGCGACGGCTTCGGCAAGCAGCACCAGTGAAGCCACCGCAACATCGTTGAAGGTGCAGAAGCCGGCGCCTTGCGCGCGCCGCGCATGATGGCTGCCGCCGGCGGTATTGCAGGCGATGCCGTTCAGCAACGCCAGCCGCGCCGCCAGCACGGTGCCACCCGTTGCGAGCTGCGCCCTGAGCGAGACGCGCGGGCCTACCGGAAAGCCAATCTCGCGCTCGATTTTTTCTGGCACTTCGCAGGCCAGCACCTGGTCGACATAGCCGGCGGCATGGGCAAGCTTCAGCCATGATGCCGGGGCCGGCTCGGGCACATTGAGCGCGGCGTGGCCGGCCAGTCCGCGAGCGCCCAAGGCTTCCATCAGCAGCTTGTATTTGCTCATCGGAAAACGAGGGTTGACGGCGAAGCCGGCGTCGTAGTCGGGATGATGAACGATCTGCAGGGGCATGAGCGGCAGGTGCTTTTTAGAGCGACTTCGGGTTAGAGCGGCTTGGATGCCCATCGGTCGAGGCTGGTATCGCGCAACTCGCGCAGTGATTTGAGCCGTTGCATGTCGGCGAACCGGACCATACCCGCAACAATGCGGCCCGGCAGTGCCGGCCCGGCATAGATCATGCCGGTATAGATCTGGACGAGATCGGCGCCGGCGCGGATCTTTTCGAGTGCCGTCTCCGCGGAATCGACGCCGCCGACGCCGATGATGGCGGGGTCCGGGCCAAGCAGTTTGCGCATCTTTGCCAGCACGATGGTCGAGCGCTCGAACAGCGGTTTTCCCGAAAGCCCGCCGGTCTCGCCGGCAAGATCGGCGCTGCGCAGCCGCGGCCGCGCGATGGTGGTGTTGGAGACGATGACGCCGTCTAGGGCTTTCTCGGTGACCTCGGCGGCGATATCCTCCAGCTCGGCCTCGACCAGGTCCGGCGCGATCTTCAGAAAGATGGGCGGCTGCGCGGCCGCTGCCGCACGTGCGGCCATGACGCGCGACAGCAACTCGCCAAGCTGTTCACGCGCCTGCATGTTGCGCAGGCCCGGCGTGTTCGGCGAGGAGATGTTGACCGTCAGATAGCTGGCGTGTGGCGCAAACCTGGCAACGCCGCGTTCATAGTCACCGACGCGGTCGGTGCTGTCCTTGTTGGCGCCGACATTGACGCCGACGATGCCGGCGCGGCCCTTGCGCGCGGCAAGCCGTTGTTCGGCGGCCGCGTGACCCTCGTTGTTGAAGCCCAGCCGGTTGATCACCGCTTCGTCGGATGTCAGCCGGAAAATGCGCGGCTTCGGGTTGCCGGCCTGCGGCAGCGGCGTGATCGTGCCGACCTCGGCAAAGCCGAAGCCAAGGCCAAGCAGCGCATCGGGAACCTCGGCGTTCTTGTCGTAGCCGGCGGCCATGCCGAGCGGATTGGGGAAATCGATGTCGCAGACGCTGACTTTCAGCCTGTCGTCGCGCACGGGTCTCCCGCCTATCGGCAGCCCGCATTTCAGAGCCGCGATCGACAGGCCGTGGGCGGCTTCCGGATCGAATGCGAACAGGAACCTCTGGCCGAGCCGGTCGAGCACGCTCATTCGGCCTCCAGCGTCGGGAATTGGTGCCGGCCATCGGTGCCGAGCGGCAATGGTTGCACCCAGCCGACGGCGTTGAGGTCGAGCGGGCCGTAAAGATGCGGGAACAGCGCACCACCGCGCGAGACCTCGTATTTCAGCGCATCACCCAGTCTGGCGTCATCGACGGCGACCAGCAGCAGCCCGGTCTGGCCGGCAAAGTGTTTTGCCGCGGTTTCCTTGGCCTGGCCGGCGGTGGAAAAATGAATGAAGCCGTCGGCGACATCGATCGGCGCGCCGGTGAAGCGGCGATTTCTTTCGGCCTCGCGCCACAGCGGTTCAGGTACTATCTTGTAGATAAGCTGAGACATGGTTGCGCTATAGTCCGAACCAATCGTACGGGGAAGAGGCAAGCAGGTTCCGGAAAAGTGTCACACGGTTTTCCGACAGGAACCTGCGTCAAGGTAAAGGCTAGGGTTCTTCCCCATTTCCGGCGCAAACATGCGATAAGATTGCGCTTACTGGCCTATGGAGGACAAACAATATGCGTCCGCAGCACGTCTTGATCCCTGCAGCCCTCGTCTCGCTCGTCGCGGCATCGGCCTTTTCCGAGGAAGCCGACCGCTACCGGTTGGAAAAGTCGGCCACCGGCTATGTCCGCATGGACACGCAGACCGGTGCGATGTCGATCTGCGAGGAGCGCTCCGGCCAGCTCGTCTGCAAGATGGCGGCCGATGAACGCGCCGCCTTCCAGGACGAGATCGACCGGCTGCAAAATTCGGTGAAGGCGCTCGACCAGCGCGTCGTCAAGCTCGAGAACTCGCTTGCCGCCCGCTTTGAGTCGACATTGCCAAGCGAGGAGGATTTCAACAAGACGATGAGCTACATGGAGCGCTTCCTGCGCGGCTTCATGGGCATCGTCAAGGACATGGAAAAGGACAGCGGCGAGGATGGCGCCGAGCCCAATTCGCAAAAAACCTGAGCACCGTTCACCGGGGAAGCCCGGCGCACCGGCTTGCCGCTTGAAAACGGCTGATATCGCCGCATAATCGTTCGACTGATCCCGCAAGAAGCAGACAATCATCAATGGGATTCGGGGAGGGCCATGTGCCGTCAGGCTATACTTTCGTCATCGCTGACGATCATCCGCTTTTTCGCGGTGCGCTGAGAGAGGCGCTTGCCGGCATCGGCGACGTCGCCGGCATTCACGAGGCCGGCGATTTCGAAAGCGCCAAGGCGCTGGTCGTGGCCAATGAGGACGTCGATCTGGTGCTGCTCGACCTGTCGATGCCAGGCGCTAGCGGCCTTTCCGGTCTGATCTCGCTGCGCGGCATCCATCCGACGGTGCCGCTGGTGGTGGTGTCGGCACATGACGACCCGGTGACCATCCGGCGCGCGCTCGACCTTGGCGCTTCGGGTTTCATCTCCAAATCGGCCAGCATGGAGGAGATCCGCAGCGCTGTGCAGTCGGTGCTTGCCGGCGACATCGCTGCGCCCACCGGCATCGATCTCGGCGTCGAGCACGATCCCGAGATATCCGATCTGATTAAGCGGCTGCAGACGCTGACGCCGCAGCAGACGCGCGTGCTCGGCATGCTGGCGGAAGGTCTGCTCAATAAGCAGATCGCCTACGAGCTCGGTGTCTCCGAAGCGACGATCAAGGCGCATGTCTCGGCCATTCTGCAGAAGCTTGGCGTCGACAGCCGCACCCAGGCGGTGATCCTGCTGTCCAAGATCGGCAGCGACCCGCTGGCGGCGGCCGGCTGACCCTTCGGCTTTACTCGGCCGCCGACGCCAGCGGCCTGACCCTCGCCATCATCGAGCGCAGCACGGCTGGTTTGAGCGGCTTGTTGATCACCGGCACGTCGAGCCTGCCGGCGCTGGCGCGCACCTCGCTCGAGCGGTCGGCGGTGACCAGCACCGCCGGCATGTCATGGCCATGGATAGCGCGCAGTTTGGCGATGGCGTCAAGGCCGGTCTCGCCGTCGAGATGATAGTCGGCAAGCACGATGTCGGGCCGACGCATGCCGGACCCCTCGAGATCCCTCGAGCCGGCAAACGTGTCGACGCTGCAGCCCCAGCCTTCGAGCAGCAGCCGCATGCCGTCGAGGATGCGGGCGTCGTTGTCGATGCAGAGCACGCGGAGCCCCGCAAGCGAAGCAGCCGTGCGGACCGGCGCCTTGGCCTCGATCTCGCGCCGCGGCTCCTGCACTGCCGCGACCGGCAGGACGACGGAAAAGCGTGTGCCCTTGCTCGGGCTTGAAAATATCTGGAGTTCGAGGCGCAAGACGCGAGCGATGCGGTCGACGATCGAAAGGCCGAGCCCCAGGCCTTCGGCTTCGCGGGCGCCCTCATCGAGCCGGGTGAATTCGTGAAAGACCGTGTTCAGCTTGTCGGCGGCAATGCCGATGCCGGTGTCGATCACCTGTATCTCGGCCAGTTCGCCGCGCCGCCGCACGCCGACCAGGATGCGGCCATGGCGGGTGTATTTGATGGCATTGGATACGAGGTTCTGGATCAGGCGGCGCAACAGATTGCGGTCAGTCGTCACGCTGAGCGACGATGGCATGATCGTCAGGCTGAGTTTCTTCTCGGCGGCAAGCGGCTGAAAGTCGTTGCCGATCTGGCGCAGCAGTCCGTCCAGGCTGAAGGCCGTGTCGTCCGGTTTCATCGCGCCGGCGTCGAGACGGGAAATGTCGAGGACTGCGCCGAGAATGGTCTCGACCGATTCCAGCGAGGATTCGATGTTGATCGCGGCCTTGCCCGCAGGTCCCTTGCCGGCCTTTTCGATCAGCGACGAGCAATAGAGACGAGCAGCGTTCAGCGGTTGCAGGATGTCATGGCCGGCGGCAGCGAGGAAGCGGGTCTTGCCGAGATTGGCCTCCTCCGCCAGCATCTGCGCCTGTGCCAGTTCCTCGTTGACGCGGGTCAGTTCGACGGTGCGGTTCTTGACGCGCTGTTCGAGCGTTTCATTGGCGCGCTTCAGCGCCAGGTCCTGCTCAACGCGCCCGGAAATGTCGGCATAGGTGGCAACGATGCCGCCATCCGGCATCGGGTTGGAGCGCAATTCCAGGATGCGGCCGCTGGTCTTCAGCTCCATCTGCCAGGGGCTGACGAAGCTGGTGAGGCGGTTGAGCATCGCCACCCGCTGGTCGGCCGGAATGTCGCCGCGCTCGGCAAGGTGGCGCAGGATGCGGTCGAGCGAGACGCCGACCTGGCCCATCTCGTCGGGCAGGTCGAACAGCGCCCGATATTGGCGGTTCCAGCAGATCAGCCGGAAATCCCTGTCGAAGACGGTGATGCCCTGTTCCATCTGGTCGAGCGCGATCTGCAGCAGGTCGCGGTTGTGCTGCAGCGCTTCGGTGGCGTCGTCGAGCAGGCGAAAGGCGTCCTTCGCCTCTCGATCATTGCGGCGCAGCAGCAGCGACAGGATGAGCCGCGCCGAAGAGGAGCCGACGGCACTTGCCAGAAGCTGCTCGGAGAAACGGATGACGTCCATGCTGGCCTGCTCGTTGCCGTGCAGCGAAGCGCCGTTGCTCTTTTCGAACGACTGAAACGACCGTTCAGTGCGTTCGACGCCGAGATAGCGCGCGATGGTGTCCTTGAGGTCGTTGACGGTGACGGTGGTGCGGAAGCGGCGCAGGCTCGGCATCGGGCTCGCCTCGCGCGGCACGAAAATCGACGCCTGGATGCGCTCCAGCGGCACCGACGCGCGCGACAGCGAGCCTAGCACGAAGAACAGCGTGTTGACCGACAGGCTCCACAGGACACCGTGGTTCAGCGGCTCGGCGACGGTGCCGAACAGCGCTTGCGGCCGCAACGCTTCGAAACCGAACAGGCCGTGGACGACGATGCCGGTATCGGACGCGGCGAGCGAAGGAAGCAGCAGCGTATAGCTCCAGACGACGATGCCGGCGACCATGCCGAGCGCCGCCCCCCTGCCGTTGGCGCCGCGCCAGATCAGCCCGCCGATCAAGGCCGGCGCGAATTGCGCGATCGCGGCGAACGACATCAGGCCGATCGAGGAGAGCCGCGCGCTGTTGGTGCTCTCGCGATAGTAGAGGAAGGCGACGAACAGCATGATGAAGATCGCCGCCCGTCGCACGTTGAGGATGAGCGCTGACCAGTCCTCGTTCTCCGATGTCGTGGTCTTGAGCAGGCGACGCACGAACAGTGGAATGACGAGATCGTTGGAGATCATGATCGACAGCGCGACGCTCTCGACGATCACCATCGCGGTCGCCGCCGACAGGCCGCCGATGAACGCCGCCATGGCCAACACATCGTGACCGCTGAGCAGCGGCAGCGACAGGACATAGAGGTCGCTGCTGGTCCTGGTGCCGACCAGCGCCAGGCCGGCGAGCGCGATCGGCAGCACGAAAAGGTTGATCGCCACCAGATAGAGCGGAAACACCCATGTCGCGGTGCGCAGTTCGGCCTCGCTGCGGTTCTCGACGATGGTGACATAGAACTGGCGCGGCAGCATGATGATGGCGAAACCGCTCAAACACGTCAGCACCAGCCAGGTCGCGAGCGAGGTGCTGTAGCTCATCGCTTGCTGAACTTGCGAATTCTCGGCGAGCTTGTCGACCATATCGCCTGGGCCGCCGAAGATCAGGAAGGTCACCATCAGGCCGATCGCCAGGAAGGCGGCGAGCTTGACCACAGTTTCGACCGCTACCGCCAGCACCAGCCCGTCCTGGTGTTCGGTGGCGTCGGCGTGGCGCGTGCCGAACAGCACCGCAAATAGCGCAAGCAGCATGGCGACGACCAGCGAGATGTCGCTGACGAATGGATCGAACGAAGGCGGCGAGCCGGTATAATGCTCGACCATCAGGCTGACCGAGCCGGAAATCGCCTTCAACTGCAGTGCCATGTAAGGCACCGCGCCGATCGTCGCGATCAGCGTGGCGATCGCTGCCACGGCAAAACTCTTGCCGTAGCGGGCGCCGAGGAAGTCGGCGATCGAAGTGATCTTCTCTGTCTTGGCCAGCCTGACGATGCGCCGAAGCAGCGGAAAGCCGAACACGAACACCAGCACCGGGCCGATATAGATGCCGAGGAATTCGAGGCCGCGCTCGGAGGAAAGGCCGACCGAACCGAAGAAGGTCCAGGAGGTGCAGTAGATCGCCAGGCTGAGCGGATAGATGAAGGGCCGGGCTCGGTCAGGCCCGGATGTCGTCGAGCGTTGGTCGCCGAGGCTGGCGATGACGAACAGCAACGTCACATAGGCGATCGCGATGATGACGATGAACCAGCCCTGCACGGCCCAAAAATCCTCCCTTGCCGGTTTTTGCATCCGGCCTGCTGAGACGCAATCACAGCTTGGCGATCAAGTCCATCGCGGCTTTCGGCGCAGGATGGCTGCGGCTTCGGGAAATTTTGGCCGGAACCGGTCTTTTGCCGATGCTGCAACCGTAGGTTTTTGCTATTGTGCCAGTGGGGGGAACGAAGCGGGGCCGAACGAAGCGGGCAGAGGAGGCGGCCTGGCCCGTCAGGACAAGGAGGGTCGGATGCTGAAAGAATTCCAGGAATTCATTTCCAGGGGCAATGTCATGGACCTGGCCGTCGGCGTCATCATCGGCGCCGCCTTCGGCAAGATCGTCGATTCCCTAGTCAACGACATCATCATGCCGATAATCGGGGCGATTTTCGGCGGACTCGACTTCAACAATTATTTCCTGCCCTTGTCCTCAGCGGTCAACGCCACATCGCTGGCGGAAGCCAAGAGGCAGGGCGCAGTCTTCGCCTATGGCAGTTTCATCACCGTGGCGCTGAACTTCATCATCCTCGCCTTCATCATCTTCCTGATGATCAAAGCGGTGAACGATCTGCGCAGGCGGCTGGAGCGTGAGAAGCCCGTTGCGCCTGCTGCCGCTCCGCCGGCCGATGTCGCGCTGCTCACCGAAATTCGCGATCTCCTCGCCAGGAAATAGCGCAGGGGCAAGATCTCTGGACCAAAACCCCGGTCGATTTCGGCCGGGGTTTTCTATTTTCGCCTGTCGCAAAACACGCTAGCTGTCCGGAAGGCGAAAAACGGATCCATCCATGACCCTGATCGAGAATTTGCGCGCCGAGGCCCGGGCCGCGCCCGAAAGCGGCATTGTCGCCGTCATGAACCGCGGCCGCGACCGCGACGGCATGATCCCGCTCTGGGCCGGCGAGGGCGACCTGCCGACGCCCGCCTTCATCACCGATGCCGCTGCCCGGGCGCTGGCCGGCGGCGAAACCTTTTATACCTGGCAGAAAGGCATCCCCGAACTGCGGCAGGCGCTCGCCCGCTATTACATCAGGCATTTCGGCAAGAGCTTCGCCGAGCAAGAATTCATCGTCACCGGCTCTGGCATGCATGCCATCCAGCTGGCGCTCGACGCTGTCGCCGGCAATGGCGACGAGGTCGTCTATCTGTCGCCGGCCTGGCCGAACTTCGCCGCAGCCGCCGGCGTGGCGGGCGCCGTCCCGGTCGCAGTCACGCTCGACCAGTCCGGCAATGGCTGGTCCTGTGACATCGGCAAGATCGAGGCGGCGATCACGCCAAGGACAAAGGCGCTGTTCGTCAACACACCGTCCAACCCGACCGGTTGGACCGCCGACAGGCAGACGCTGCAGGCGATCCTCGACCTTGCCCGCGAAGGGGGGCTGTGGATCATCGCCGACGAGATCTATTCGCTGTTCCACTACGGCGACAGCCGCGCGCCGTCCTTCATCGACATCATGGCCGACGAGGATCGCATCCTGTTCGTCAACAGTTTTTCCAAGAACTGGTCGATGACCGGCTGGCGGGTCGGCTGGATCAAGGTCCATCCCTGCCTGCAGCAGGTGTTCGAGAACCTGGTCCAGTATTCGACCTCCGGCGTTGCCCAGTTCATGCAGCGCGGCGCCGTCGTCGCGCTCGACGAAGGCGACGCCTTCATCGTCGAGCAGGTGGAGCGGGCGAGGGCGGCGCGTGACCTGGTCTGCGGCATCCTAGCTGCGACCGGCAGGGCACGCTTTACCGTGCCGCAGGGCGCGTTCTATCTGTTCTTCGCAGTCGACGGCATCACCGATTCACGCGCCGCCGCCTTCGACATCGTCGACCGCGCCAATGTCGGCCTGGCGCCCGGAACCGCATTCGGTCCCGGCGGCGAAGCCTTCCTCAGGCTATGCTTCCACCGCCGCCTCGACCAGCTCGAGGAGGCCGCGCACCGGCTGGCGAAGTGGATGAAAAGTGTGTGAGGTTGAGGTCCGCGCCAAGCCGGACAGCTGCGAACCGTTGCACTCCTTGGCCAACGTAACGGCATGGTTCCTAGGGTCTGCGCCGCGTCGCTTCGCTCCTTGCTACGCCCTAGGAAGACGAAGGTAGCGGAAGCTCAGCCGCCGGACTTCGGCACCAGCAGCGGAATGACGCGGTCGCTTTCCCTCACGGCCGGCCGGCCCGCAGAACCGTAAGAGATGCCCAAGGCATCCCAGGTCTCGACCAGCGCGTCCTGAAGCGCCGCGATCAGCTGATCCGAATGGAATGGCGTCGGGGTGATGCGCAGCCGTTCGGTGCCGCGCGGCACGGTCGGGTAGTTGATCGGCTGGATGTAGATGCCGTGGACGCCGAGCAGGCGGTCGCTGGCCATCTTGCACAGTTCGGGATCGCCGACGAGCAGCGGCACGATGTGGGTAGCGGAGTCCATCACCGGCAGGCCCGCGGCGGTAAGAACCTGCTTCGTCCGCGTCGCCTGGCGCTGCTGCGCGGCGCGTTCGGCCTGTGAGCGCTTGAGATGGCGGATCGACGTGGTCGCCGCGGCGGCAATGGCCGGCGGCAGCGCCGTGGTGAAGATGAAGCCCGGCGCATAGGAGCGCACGGCATCGATAACCGCACTTGTGCCGGTGATATAGCCGCCGAGCGTGCCGAACGCCTTGGCCAGCGTGCCTTCGATGATGTCGATACGGTCGGCCAGCCCTTCGCGCTCGGTGATGCCGCCGCCGCGCGGTCCGTACATGCCGACGGCATGCACCTCGTCGATATAGGTCATGGCGTTGTAGCGCTCGGCAAGTTCGACGATCTGTTTGATCGGCGCGATATCGCCATCCATCGAATAGACGCTCTCGAAGACGATCAACTTGGCGCGCTCGCGGCCCGCCGCCTGCAGCAGGCTTTCGAGATGCGCAACGTCGTTGTGGCGGAAGATCTTCTTCTCGGCGCCCGAACGCCGCACGCCCTCGATCATCGAGGCGTGGTTCAACTCGTCCGAGACGATCAGGCAGTTGGGCAGCAGCCGCGCAATGGTCGAGATCGAAGCTTCGTTGGAGACGAAGCCGGAGGTAAAGACGAGCGCGGCTTCCTTGTCGTGCAGGTCGGCCAGTTCCAGTTCGAGCTCGACCAGCGGATTGCTGGTGCCGGAGATGTTGCGGGTGCCACCGGCGCCGGATCCCATCTTGCCGGCGGCGTTCTGCATCGCGGCGATGACGTCGGGATGCTGGCCCATGCCGAGATAGTCGTTGGAGCACCAGACGGTGATTTCCTGGGCGCGGCCGTTGGCGCGCCAGATGGCGCGTGGGAAGTTCCCCACGATGCGCTCGAGGTCGGCGAAGATGCGATAGCGACGCTCGGCGTGGAGCTGGTCGATCGCGTCTTCGAAGAACCGCTGATAGTTCATTTCGGCTTCCCAATTTTTGCGTGGGATCATAATCATTGCCCTATTCGCCGTCTACTTGGCCTTTTTGGTCAAAATGCCACGCCCCAAGCCTGTTCCTAACGGCCACGGATCATGGCCTATTCCCTTGATGTGGATCAATTTTGTTTCAGGACGATGCCATGCGCCGATGAGACTGGTTACCGCAGGCACTGATGGAAATGGACTAATGGCCCAGTGGCAGGCTTTCCAGTAAGGCGGGTGTGGAGACAGCTTCCGATTAATCTTGAGCAGCGAGGACACGGATGACGGTTTTGGTGACAGGCGGCGCTGGCTATATCGGCAGCCATATGGTCTGGGAACTGCTGGACGCGGGCGAGAGCGTTGTCGTCCTCGACCGGCTTTCGACCGGCTTCGAATGGGCGGTGGCGCCGGAGGCAAAGCTTGTCGTCGGCGATGTCGCCGACAAGGAGCTGGTCGGCGGGGTCATCCGCGACAATCATGTCGATGCGATCATCCATTTTGCCGGCTCCATCGTGGTTCCCGAATCGGTCGCCGACCCGCTCGGCTATTACGAGAACAACACCTGCAAGACGCGCACGCTGATCGAGACCGCGGTGCGCGAAGGCGTGCCCAATTTCATCTTTTCCTCGACCGCCGCCGTCTATGGCGGCGCCGGGCTGGAGCCGGTGCGCGAGGATGCGCGCCTTGCACCGGAATCGCCCTATGGCCTGTCCAAGCTGATGAGCGAATGGATGCTGCGCGACGCCGCAATCGCCCACGGCTTGCGCTATACGGCGTTGCGCTACTTCAACGTCGCCGGCGCCGATCCGAGGGGCCGCACCGGCCAGTCGACGCCGGGCGCCACGCATCTGATCAAGGTCGCCTGCGAGACGGCGCTCGGCAAGCGGCCCTTCATGGAGGTGTTCGGCACCGACTATCCGACGCCCGACGGCACTTGCATGCGCGACTACATCCATGTCAGCGATCTGGCGGCGGCGCATCGGCTGGCGCTGGAACGGCTGCGCGCCGGGGGACCAAGCCTCGTCGCCAATTGCGGCTACAGCCACGGCTATTCGGTGCTCGAAGTTATCGACAGCGTGCGCCGCGTCTTTGGCCATGATTTCGACGTGCGGATCGGCGAGCGCCGTGCGGGCGACGCGGCGGCGGTGGTCGCCAATTCGGAGCTGGCGCGCCGCGAGCTCGGTTGGACCCCGCAACGCGATGACCTCGACCGGATCGTCGCCGACGCGCTGGCTTGGGAGCGTATCCTGACCGGCAAGAATTCGGCGCGGAGCTGAAGTCCCGGTTTTTCCTCCGTGGGCTCGTAGATCGAGCGTGGAAGCGCTATTGAAGGAGCTGCGCGGCTGAAACGTGGAGGCGTTTCGGCCGCGTCTGATCCTTTGGGGGCGGCATGAAGATATTGGTCCTTGGCGCTGGCGTCGTCGGCACGGCGGCGGCCTACTATCTGGCGAGCGACGGCCACGAGGTGACCGTGATCGAACGCCATCCGATGGCGGCGCGAGGCACCAGCCAATCGAATGCGGGCCTGGTGTCGCCAGGCGACGCCACCGCCTGGGCCTCGCCCGCTGCGCTGAGGACGTTTTTGCGCGCGCTCTACAACCACGATCTCGGCATCAAGGTGAGGCTGCGCTTCGATCCTTATTTCTTCGCCTGGAGTCTGCGCTTCCTGCGCCAATGCACGCATGCGCGACTGCGCGCCAACACCGACATCAAGCTGCGCCTTGCGCTTTATTCGCGCGACTGCATCAACGCCATCTCGGCCGACACCGGCATTCACTATGACGAGCGCAAGAAGGGCATTCTCTATTTCTTCCGCTCGCAGCAGAGTTTTGATACCGGCACCGACAATTACCGCTATCTCGCCGAGCACGGTCTGCCGATCGAGATCGTCGGCCGCGACCGGCTGGTCGAGATCGAGCCCGGCCTTGCCGGGGCCAGGGACAGAATAGCCGGCGGCGTCTATTCGCCGATCGACCAGACCGGCGACTCCAGCCAATTCACCCGAAACCTCGCTGCCTATGCCGCCGAGAAACTCGGCGTCCAGTTCCTCTACGGCACGACGGTCGAAGGCCTCGACATCGAAGGCGATCGGGTGCGCGCGGTGATGACCTCGGCCGGCCCGATAACAGCCGACGCCGTGGTCATCTCGATGGGGCCGGAGAGTGGCCTGCTCGGCCGCCGCTACGGCATCGACCTGCCTGTCTATCCGGTCAAGGGCTACACCGCGACCGTGCCGCTGGAGGACGAGGGCAAAGGGCCGACCATGGGCGGCGCCGACGAGGATCAGCTTATCGGCTATTCCAGGCTCGGCAACCGGCTGCGGCTTGCTTCGACCGCCGAGTTCACCGGCTTCGATCGCAGCCACAAGCCGAGCGATTTCGCCGCCATGTTCAGGACCGGCAAGGAGCTTTTCCCAGGCGCCTTCGACGAGAACAAGGCCGAGCTCTGGGCCGGCTTGCGGCCGATGATGCCGAACTCGGTGCCGGTCATCGGCGGGGCGCGCTACAGAAATCTCTACCTCGACACCGGCCATGGCCATGTCGGCTGGACCATGGCCTGCGGCTCGGGAAAATTCCTTGCCGATGTGGTCGCCGGCCGCAAGCCGGAGATCGACCCGCAAGGGCTGGTCTATGTCAATTGAGGGAGAATTAATCGTCGTGTCGGCACCGGGAAGATAAATGCGTCTAATACCGTGCACAAATTCTGAGTAGAAAAATGTCGGGACCGCAAGTCGCCATCGACCTTGGCCGCATCGAGCGCAATGCGCGCACCATCGTCGACCGCTGCGCCCTGTCCGGCATCAGGGTATT
Source organism: Mesorhizobium sp. WSM4837 (assembly GCF_055811435.1). Taxonomy (NCBI): domain Bacteria; kingdom Pseudomonadati; phylum Pseudomonadota; class Alphaproteobacteria; order Hyphomicrobiales; family Phyllobacteriaceae; genus Mesorhizobium; species Mesorhizobium sp. WSM4837. Next base: position 22,157 of record NZ_JBVVQE010000005.1, on the reverse strand, counting down.
CGGCGTTACCAAGGGCACCTGCGGCATGCCGCAGGTGGCGCGCGCCATGCTGCGCGGCGGCGTCGCCGGCATCGCCGAATCGCGCTTCGAAAACATCCGCCGGCTGCGCGACAGCGGCATCACCGCCCCGATCATGCTGCTGCGCAGTCCGCCGATGGCACGCATCGAGGAGGTTGTGCGCACCGTCGACATCAGCCTGCAATCCGAACTCGCCACCATCCGCGAACTATCGCGCATCGCCGAGCGTATGGACCGCGTCCACGACATCATGCTGATGATCGATCTTGGCGACCTCAGGGAAGGCATCTGGCCGAACGACCTCATTCCGACGGTCGAACAGATACTGGCGCTCAGCGGCGTGCGCATCGCCGGCATCGGCACCAATCTCGGCTGCTTCGGCGCCATCATGCCGACGCAGGAAAATCTCGGACAGCTCGTCGCCCATGCCTACAAGACCGAGCGCCTGTCCGGCGCAAGGCTCGACTGGATCTCGGGCGGCGCGTCATCGTCGCTGACGCTGCTGCTCGAAGGCAGGCTGCCCGCCGGCATCAACAATCTGCGGGTCGGCGAGGCGATCCTTCAGGGTGGCGTCGAAACCTTCCGCGAGACGCCGTGGGCCGAACTCGAACCCGATGCCTGCCGGCTGACCAGCGACATCATCGAGGTCAAGCTGAAGCCGTCGCGGCCGATCGGCCAATCCGGCTACGACGCTTTCGGCAACCAGCCGGTGTTTGCCGACGATGGCGACCGGTTGCGCGCCATCGCCAATATCGGCCGCGAGGATGTCTTGATCGAAGGTTTGACGCCGATTGCCAAGGGCGTGCGGGTGCTTGGCGCCTCCAGCGACCATCTGCTTCTCGACGTGACCGATGCCGAGCCGCCACCCGCCGTCGGCGATCGTGTCGCCTTCCGCATGAGCTATGGCGCCATGCTGCTGGCAATGACCTCGGAATATGTCGAAAAGGCGCCAATGCACGATGTCGAGGATTTCTCCGGCCGCAAGATGGTGTCGATATCTGCCGAACCGGCGGCGGCCGGCATCCTGGCCAGGGAGGCGACCGGCGCCCGGCTGGAGGCGATGAATTTCGATGTCGTCGAACTGGCCGATATCGAGCGGCCGCCGTCCGGCCTGGTCCGGCTCACCGCCGGCAGCGACCGGCGCATCGCCCACACGGCGCTGACGGCGACCGCGCGGGCGACGCACTCGTTTGGCCTGATCTGGATCGATTCCATCGCCGCGCTGATGCCCGAGGACGAAGACGGCATCGACCTGCCGGAAGCTTCGGTGCTGGCGCGGGCGCTCGGCCTCGATCACAAGCCCGGCGCGCTGCAGCCACAACTGTCGCCGGAAAACGTCGTCATTGTCGGTTTGCGCCATGCAGATCCGGCCGAGGCCCGGGTGCTGAAGGATTCGCGCGTCTGCGCCTTCACCATGACCGACATCGACGCCATGGGCATGCGCGACGTGATGCACGAGGCGATCCGCATCGCCAGCTCCGGCACGCAAGGCTTTCATGTCAGCTATACGCCTGAGGTGACCGAATTCGCCGGCTGGGCGGCAGGCTCCGGCGGCATCACGGTGCGCGAAACGCATCAGGCCATGGAGGCGATCGCGTTGTCCGGCGGGCTGTTGTCGATGGACGTTTCCGGCCTGACATCAGCTCTGGAACCGCGATTGGCGGCGGAAACGGTCAATTTCGTCATGTCGGCGTTTGGCAAGCGGATTTTGTGATCAGCCCTGTGCGTCGACCGCCGCGCGCCATGAACGTGCGTAATCCGCCCAGGCCGGGTCGACCGGCGGTTCGAATCTTTCGCCGGCGCCTTGTACCGTTCCTTGGTCCGACGCCAACAGGGCGGCGCCGATGCTGGTGCCGGTTGCGGCCTCCGACGCGATGACGGCACGTGCGGTGGCTGCAGCGAGCATGCGCGTGAAAAGCCGGTTGCGGGCGAACGGCCCCTCGACGGTCGTCGGGCCGCCGGCGTCGATCAGGTCGAGGCAGGTCGCGGTCATCAGCGCCAGGTAGAAAGAGATGGCGGCAAAGCGCTGGCCGCCGTTGATGCCGTCTGCGTCGAGCCATGCTGCCCTGTGATGCGGGAACGGCCCCGAACCCTGTTGGGTCGAAGGCAGCAGGGACGTCTTCCGCGCGAGCGCTGTGGCGATATCCTCTTTGGTCCAGTCTTCCGATTGGCCTTCCGTCAGCAGCGAAAACTCACGGCCGCCCATGAAACGCGCCGACGGCACCGGATCACCGAGCGCGTTGACGTTGACGAGCGTGTCGCGGGCCGGGTCGAGCGCGATCTTGTTGCCGCCAACCGCCATCGACACCACCCAGGTGCCGGTCGAGACGACCGAGAACGGCGGCGTATCGGACAGGAGATGCGGCAGCAGCGAGGCGTTGGAATCGTGCAAGCCGCAAAACACCGGCGTTTGCGGATCAAGCCCGGTCCGTATCGCAAGCGCGGGCAGGATCGGGCCAAGGCGATCTTTCGCCGGCCGCACCGGCGCCATTAGATGACGCCATTGCATCTTGTCGACCAGCGACGAAAAATCGGCCTTCCACGGGTTCCACAGATCGGTGTGGCAGCCAAGCGAAGTCATTTCGTTGGCGGCGACGCTGGTCAGGCGCAAGGCCCAGTATTGCGGGTACATCAGCATCGCGGCGGCCTTGGCGAACTCCGCCGGGAAGCGCTTCTGCTGCCAGAACAGCTGCGCGCCGAGATTGAGGCCGACCGGCAGACGCGGCGTGCCCGTCTCGGCGAAGGCCGGACGGTTCGTGTCATAGTCCTCGGCAAGGGTGTCGGGCCCGGCAAATTCATAGTCGAGCACCGGCAGCGCCAACTCGCCGGCAGTGTCCACCAGCACGCCCGTCGCGCCATGGGTGGTGATCGATATCGCGTCGATGCGCTGTTCGCGATTGATCTCGGCGAGGCTGTCGAGGATGAACGACCACAGAAGCTCAACATCGTGGTGCGGGTAGGGACCGTCAAGGACAGGCGCGTTCGCCATGCGGCGCAGCGCAACTTCGCGCAGATCGGCGAGATCGACCAGCGCCACCTTGGCGTTGGTCTTGCCGATATCGATGACGGCGACGTGGCGGGTCATTCCATGTGGAACATTGTTTCCAGCGGCACCGCCACCGGCTCGTTATCAGGCCTGGTCTCCATGATGTTGGCCATTTCAGCCCACCAGCGCTGCATCACCTTGTGCTTCGGCAATTCGTCCATGCCGTGGCCGTCGCGCCGCCACAGCACGCCGAACAAGGTGTTGGTCTCATCGTCGAGATGGATCGAATAGTCGGAAACGCCGGCCTGTTTCAGCAGTGCGACCAGCGACGGCCAGATGTCGTCATGACGCCTTTTGTATTCGGCCTTCATGCCGGGATTGAGCTTCATCTTGAACGCGTATTTCTCGGCCATCAGGTAAAACGCTCCCGCCGCACCCGCCGCCAGACGATGGGCAGCGCGATGACGATGATCAGCAGCAGGCCGATGAAGATCGACATGACTATGCCGGGCACATTGAGCAGCCCCAGGCCGAAAGTCACCAGCCCCATGATGAAGGCGGCGAGCACCACGCCCAAAATGCTGCCGGCGCCGCCCAGGATGCTGACGCCACCCAGCACCACCATGGTGATGACTTCCAATTCATAGCCTTGCGCGATCGATGGCCGGGTCGAGCCGAGCCGCGAGGTGATCAGCACCGAGGCGATGCCCGCCATCAGCCCGGTCAGGCAGAACAGGATGAACTTGATGCGGCCGACACGCACGCCGGAAAACTGTGCCGCGACCGGGTTGTTGCCGATGGCGAAGACGCGGCGGCCGAAGCTGGTCCGGTGCAGAAGGAACCAGTAGATGACCGCCGCGACGAGGAACAGCGTCAGCTCGAACGACACCACCCACCAGACATAGCCCTGGCCGAAGAAGGCGAAGCTGGAGGGATAGCCTTTGTAGGCCTGGTCGCCGAGGACGATGAAGGCGATGCCGCGAAACAGGCTCATCGTGCCGATGGTGACGACGATCGACGGCAGGCCGAGCCTGGTGACGAGCAGCCCGTTGAAGGCGCCGCAGCCGAGCCCGACCAGGATGCCGATCGCCACCAGCACCGGCGTGCCGGCGCCGGCCTGCACCGCCATGCCCATCATCGTCGAGGCCAGCGCAATGATGGCGGCGACCGACAGGTCGATCTCTCCGGAAATGATCAGCAGCGCCATGGCGAGCGCGATCAGCGCCTTCTCGGTGAAGTTGAAGGTCAGGTCCGACAGCGACCACGCGTCGAGGAAATAGGGCGAGGCGAAGCTGTTGACGGCAAAGATGGCGACCGCCACCGCGACCAGCAGCGCCTCCCACGAGAAGATCGCCGAGTTGAGCGGCGTGTCGAGCCGGTCGGGAATGTGGCGCGGGGCTGGGGTGTCGGTCATGCCGCTTCCGCCTTCTTGAGAATAATGCGGCCTTGCCGGCGTTCGCCGCGCGCGTTGAGCACCACGGCCAGGATGATGGCGCTGCCCGAAATCGCCATCTGCCAGAACGGCGAGATGTTGATGACCGGCAGCGCGTTGGAGATGATGCCGAGGAACAGCGCACCAAGCACTGCGCCGCCGACCGAGCCGATGCCGCCGGCGATCGAGATGCCGCCGATGACGCAGGCGGCGATGATGTTGAGCTCGTAGCCATTGGCGACCTCGACCGAGGCGATGACATAGCGTGAGATCCAGAGATAGCCGCACAGACCGGCGGCCATCCCCGAGATGCAGAAGACAATGAACTTGGTGCGGCCGACATCGATGCCGGCGTAGATCGATGCTGTCGGATTGACGCCGATGGCATAGATCGAGCGGCCGAGCGCGGTGCGCGTCATCAACAGGAAGAACAAGGCGATGACCAGTATGGCGATCCACGACAGCACTGGAATGCCGAGAAAGGCCGCGCGCTGCAGGCCGATGAAATCAGGGCTCATCTGATCGGCATTGACCCAGGCGCCGCCTGAAATGACGAAGGTGGCGCCGCGATAGATGGTGAGCGTGCCGAGCGTCACCACGATCGAGGGAATGTTCAGCCGCCATACCAGCAGGCCGTTGATCGCGCCGAGCACCAGGCCGACCAGAAGTGCGATGACGATCAGCAGCGGGATCGGGATTGCCGGATGCGCGGCGTTCAGCATCGCCACCACCATGCCGGTGAAGCACAGGTTCGACGCCATCGACAGGTCGATCGAGCGGGTCAGGATCACCACCATCTGCCCCAGCGCCAGGATCATCAGGATCGAGGTGTCGTTGAACACCTGGCGCAGATTGCCGAAGGCAGCAAAGCCCGGAAAGCGCATCGAGATCAGCCCGATCACCACGACGATTGCCGCGAGCAGCCAGACTTCGCGATATTTGAGCAAAACCTTCATGCCACAATCCCTGCTGCCGTCTTGACCAGCGTTTCGGCGTCGAGCCCCTTGTTGTCATAGATCGAGGCGATGCGGCCCTCGCGCATGACGATGACCCGGTCGGACATGCCGAGGATCTCGGGCAGTTCGGACGACACCATGATCACCGACAACCCTTGAGCGACCAGCTCGGCCATGAAGCCGTGCACGGCGGCTTTCGAGCCGATGTCGATGCCTTTGGTCGGCTCGTCGAGGATGATCACCTTGGGCGCGGTCGCCAGCCATTTGGCGATGACGATCTTCTGCTGGTTGCCGCCCGACAAAGTGCCGACGTCCTGGCTGAGCGAGGCGGCGCGCAGATCGAGCCGCTCGGTATAGGAACGGGCCAGCGCGAACTCTTCGGCCAGCTGCAACACACCTGACTTGGATGTGCGCTTGAGCGAGGGCAGCGAGATATTCTGGAAGATCGGCAGGCCGATCACCACGCCTTGCTTGCCGCGTTCTTCCGGCACGTAGACGATGCCGGCGTCGATCGAATCCGCCGCCGATTTCGGCATGATCGCCTTGCCTTCCAGCGTGATGGTGCCGCTGCTGGTGCGGGTGATGCCTGATATCGCCTGCATCACCTCGCTGCGGCCGGCGCCGACAAGGCCGTAGAAGCCGAGGATCTCGCCTCTGTGCAGCTCGAAGCCGATGTCGTCGAACTCGGTCGGGTGCGACAGGCCGGAGACGGCAAGCACCGGCGCGCCGATCTCGGCCTTGCGTTGCGGAAAGATGTGATCGACGGCGCGGCCGACCATCATGCGCACGATCTGGCTCTGGCCGGCATCCCTGATCAGGCCTTCGCCGACCATCTCGCCGTCGCGGAACACCGTGTAACGGTCGGCGATGCGATAGATCTCGTCGAACTTGTGGCTGATGAACAGGATCGCCTTGCCTTCGCTCTTCAGGAACTCGACCAGCAAAAACAGCTCCTCGATCTCCTTCAGCGACAGCGCTGCGGTCGGCTCGTCCATAATGACGATCTGGGCGTCGATCGACATGGCGCGGGCGACTGCGACGAGGTGCTTGTTGGCGATGCCGAGATCCTTCAGCCGCGCATCGGCGTCGATGTGGCCGGCACCCATGGTGTTCAGTACTTCACGGGCATTCTTGCGCATGGTGCGCCAGTCGATGGTGCCGAGGCGCGATCGCGGCGCATGGCCGAGAAAGATGTTCTCGGCCACCGTCAGGTCGTCGAACAGCACGGTTTCCTGGTGGATGGCTGTGATGCCGTGCCCGAAGGCGGCATGCGCGCTGGGCAAGGTCACGGCCTGGCCATCGATGCTGATCGTGCCTGTATCAGGCTGATAGATGCCTGTCATGATCTTGACCAGCGTCGACTTGCCGCCGCCGTTCTCGCCGATCAGCGCGGTCACCTGGCCTGGGTAGAGCGACAGGCTGACATCATGCAGCGCGCGCACGCCGGGAAAACTCTTCGAGACGCCGGCCAGGGTCAGGCGCGGAGCCGCAGCCAAAGGCTGCTCAGTGGTCGGGTCGAGTTGGGCTGTCGTGTCCATAGTCGTATCAAGCCCTTAAGCAGGTCCGTTTGAGGACGCGGCGGAACTTGAGCTCCGCCGCGCCGGCTTGAAGGGCTCCAGGATCAATAGATCTTGGAAAACTCTTCGATGTTCGACTTGTCGAACTTGAAGGGCGGAGCCATCGCGGCCGAGTTGGTGTCGTCGAGGGTGACCTTGCCGACACGGCCGATCGACAGCGTCGCACCCGGCTTGGCTTCTTCCTTCTTCACCGCCAGATCATGGGCGAGGTAGACGGCCGAGTAGCCGAGATCGATCGGGTTCCACAGTGCGACAGCCTGGCTGGCGCCGTTGTCGATGAACTTCTTGAACTCCGACGGCAGCGCCAGGCCGGTGACATTGACCTTGCCGATCAGGCCCTGGTCGGTCACCACCTGGGCAGCGGCCACGACGCCGACGGTGGTCGGTGCGATGATCGCCTTGAGGTTCGGATAGGATTTCAGCAGGCCCTTGGCCTCGTCCGTGCTCTTGGCCGAGTCGTCGTCGCCATAGACGGTGGCGACGAGATTGATCTTGGGGAATTTCTCCGGCAGCACCTTCTTGGCCGCTTCGATCCAGGCGTTCTGGTTGGTCGCGGTCGACGAAGCCGACAGTATGGCGACATCGCCGCCTTCCGGCAGATAGTCGGCGGCAAGCTTGATGATGGTCTCGCCGATCAGGTTGGTGTCCGAGGGGTTGAGGTGGAGCTGGCGGCCTTCCGGAGCGACGCCGGAATCCCACGAGATGACGGTGATGCCGCGATCCATCGCCTTCTTCAGCGCCGGCACCAGCGCGTCGGCGTCATTGGCCGAAATGGCGATCGCGTTGACCTTTTGGGCGATCAGCGAATTGATCACCTCGATCTGCGCTTCGGCGGTCGCCTTGGTCGGGCCGGTGTAGATGATATCGACGTCGCCGAGTTCCTTGGCCGCCTCTTCGGCGCCCTTGTTGGCGGCATCGAAGAAGCCGTTGCCGAGCGACTTCACCACCAGCGCGATCTTGACGTTCTCGGCATAGGCCGCATTCACGAAGATGGCGGCGGAGAACGCCGCCGTAACCATCAATTTCTTCAGAAAGCTCATCGAATATCCTCCCTTGAGCGTTGCATTGCATCGCCGCTGCGAACCCTCAGGCCTGCAGCGAAGATTCTTCCCTATTGCCTGCCGTTGTGCGGGCGACGATCAGCGTCACACCGGCGGCCTCCAACATCTTGGCCTCGCGATCCTCGATGCCGTCGTCGGTGATGACCGTGGCAATGCGCGACAGGCCGCACAGGATCAGGCTCGAGCGTTTGCGGAATTTTGACGAGTCGACCAGCACCACCAGTTCGTCGGCCTGATCGATCAGTTTCTGCTCGGCCTGGATCAGCAGCGGATCGCCTTCCATCAGGCCGAGTGGCCCGAGCCCTTGCGCGCCCATGAACATGCGGCGCGCATAGAAATTGCGCGTCACGTCATTGTCGAAGGGCGACAGGATGATGTTCTGCTCGCGGTAGATGGTGCCGCCCGACAGCATCACCGTGTTCTTGGAGTGCTTGAGCAGGTGCTCGGCGATCGGAAAGGAATTGGTGAAGATCGGCATGCGGCGACCGGTCAGGAAATGCACCATCTGGAAGGTGGTGGTGCCGCCATTGATGATGATCGGCTCGCCGTCCTTGCACAGTTCCACGGCGTCCCGCGCGATCACCCGCTTCTGCGCAGCGTTGATCGTCTCGTTGACGGAAAAAGGCCGGCCGGCAAGGCCGATGAATTGCGGCGGGCTGATCGCCTCGGCGCCGCCACGCACGCGGCGCAGGCGCTTTTGCACATGCAGTGCAGCGATGTCGCGCCGGATCGTCGCTTCGGACGAGTCCGTCAGGTCGACCATCTCCTGCACCGTCACCACAGGCTTTTCCTGGACGGCGGACAAAATGATCCTGTGGCGCTCTTTCTCGTGCATGGTTCCTCCCTGCCTCAGCATCTAGGCACCCAAAACGCGCAGTGTCAATCATTTCCGATCATATAATTCCATTGTGCAGTGCAATGTGATCAATCTTGATCGTTTGTGATTGACAATGCCGCTGCTTCCGTGGACATTCGACCGAAGCTGACCCGCTATGCGGTCGCAATTGACCGCACCGTTTGCGCGTCTCACGTCACGGGAGGATTACCTATGCTTGACAAGCGCTCCGGCACGCGCCTCGCCAATCTTTGGGATGATGCGACAGCCCTGGGAATGAGCGAGCCGGAACGTCTCGTCTATCGCTCGAATGTTCTTGGCTCCGACAAGCGCGTCACCAACTATGGCGGCGGCAACACCTCTTCCAAGATCTGGCAAAAGGATCCGCTCACCGGCGAAAGCGTGGAAGTGCTGTGGGTGAAGGGATCCGGCGGCGACAGCGCCTCGATCAAGCTCGACGGTTTCGCCACCCTCTACATGGACAAGTTGCGCGCGCTTAAGGGTCTCTATCGCGGCCTCGAGCATGAGGACGAGATGGTCGCCTATCTGCCCCATTGCACCTTCAATCTTAACCCACGCGCGGCCTCGATCGACACGCCGCTGCACGCCTTCGTGCCGAAGCCGCATGTCGACCACATGCATCCCGACGCCATCATCGCGATTGCCGCCGCCAAGGATACGCAGGCGCTGACCAGGGAGATCTTCGGTGACGCGATCGGCTGGCTGCCATGGAAGCGTCCGGGCTTCGAGCTCGGCCTGTGGCTGGAAAAATTCTGCTCCGAAAACCCTGAGGCCAAGGGCGTTGTGCTGGCAAGCCATGGCCTGTTCACCTGGGGCGACACTCCAAAGGAATGCTACGAGACGACGATCTCGGTGATCAACCAGGCGATCGACTGGTTCGAGCGCAAGTCTGAAGGCAAGCCGATCTTCGGCGGCGAAGTCGTCAAATCGCTCGACGCGCCGGCGCGTCGCGCCGTGGCGGCAAGGCTGATGCCGAGGATCCGCGGCCTGATTTCGGAGAAAAGCCACAAGCTCGGCCATTTCGACGATTCGCCGGCCGTGCTCGAATTCGTCAATTCGAAGGATTTGCGCCCGCTGGCGGCGCTCGGCACCTCCTGCCCGGATCATTTCCTGCGCACCAAGATCCGGCCGCTGGTCATCGAATTCGACCCCAAAAATCCTGATGTCGACGCCGTCATCGCCCGTCTCGCCGACGATTTGGCGGAGTATCGCGTTGGCTACCAGGCCTATTATGACAGGTGCAAGCATGCGGATTCGCCGCCGGTGCGTGATCCGAACGCCGTGGTCTATCTGATGCCCGGCGTCGGCATGTTCACCTTCGCCGGCGACAAGGCGACGGCGCGCATTTCGGGCGAATTCTACGTCAATGCCATCAATGTCATGCGCGGTGCCTCGACAGTGTCGACCTATGTCGGCCTGCCCGAGCAGGAAGCCTTCGACATCGAATACTGGCTGCTCGAAGAGGCGAAGCTGCAGCGCCTGCCCAAGCCGAAAGCGCTTGCCGGCCAGATCGCGCTGATCACCGGCGGCGCCGGCGGCATCGGCCGGGCGACGGCCAACCGGCTGCTGCGCGAGGGCGCCTGCGTCGTGCTGGCCGACATCGACGAGACCGCCCTTGCCAGCGCCAATGACGAATTGGCCAAGGCCCATGGCAAGGATTTCGTGCGGCCGGTGGTGATCGACGTCACGTCAGAGGACCAGGTGATCTCCGGTTTCGCCGAGACGGCTGTCGAGTTCGGCGGCATCGACATCCTGGTGTCGAATGCCGGCCTGGCAACCTCGGCGCCGATCGAGGAGACGACGCTGGCGCTATGGAACAAGAACATGGACATCTTGTCGACCGGCTATTTCCTCGCGTCGCGCGAAGCATTCCGGCTGTTTCGGGCGCAGAAGATCGGCGGCAATGTCGTCTTCGTCGCCTCCAAGAACGGGCTTGCCGCATCGCCCAATGCCGCCGCCTATTGCACGGCCAAGGCCGCCGAAATCCATCTGGCGCGCTGCCTGGCGCTGGAAGGCGCGGAGGCCCAGATCAGGGTCAATGTCGTCAATCCCGACGCCGTGCTGCGCGGCTCGAAGATCTGGACCGGCGAGTGGAAGGAACAGCGCGCCGCCGCCTACAAGATGTCGACTGACGACCTTGAGGAACACTACCGCTCACGCTCGATGCTGAAGCGTTCGGTGTTCCCCGAAGACATCGCCGAGGCGATCTATTTCTTCGCCTCCGACATGTCGGCCAAGTCGACCGGCAATATCGTCAATGTCGACGCCGGCAACGCCCAGAGTTTTACGCGCTAGGCGATCATTTTTTGAGGGTGGCGCTGCCCCTCACCCTTACCCTCTCCCCGCGAACAACGGGGAGAGGGGGTCGCCAATGCCGGACACGCTTGTCCTTCTCCCCGTCGCTATACGGGGAGAAGGTGCCGGCAGGCGGATGAGGGGCAGCGCCAACCGAACGCATTTGGGAGGAAGCACCATGTCCGAAACCATCATCTCAGCCGACATCGTCGACAAGGACAATCTCGCGCGCGCGGCCGAGCTCAAGCGCGATTACGATGCGCTCGGCGAACGCCTCGACCGCCGCGGCATCGCCGTCGACGCCATCCGCGGCAAGGTCGAAAAATTCGCCGTGGCGATCCCGTCCTGGGGCGTCGGCACCGGTGGCACCCGCTTTGCCCGCTTTCCCGGCGCCGGCGAGCCGCGCGATATCTTCGACAAGATCGAGGACTGCGCCGTCATCCGGCAGTTGACGCAGGCGACACCCACCGTCTCGCTGCACATTCCGTGGGACACGGCCGACCCGAACCGGCTGAAACAGGCGGCCTCGCGCTTCGGCCTTGGCTTCGACGCCATGAACTCCAATACCTTCTCCGACGCCAGTGATCAAAAACTGTCCTACAAGTTCGGCTCGCTGTCGCATGCCGACGCCGGCACCCGCCGGCAGGCGGTCGAGCACAATCTCGAATGCATCGAGATCGGCAAGACGCTGGGCTCCAAGGCGCTGACGGTGTGGATCGGCGACGGCTCGAATTTCCCCGGCCAGGTCAATTTCGCCAAGGCGTTCGAGCGTTATCTCGACGCAATGAAGGAGATCTACGCCGGACTGCCTGACGACTGGAAGCTGTTCACCGAGCACAAAATGTACGAGCCGGCCTTCTATTCGACGGTCGTGCAGGATTGGGGCACCAACTACATCATCGCCAAAGAGCTCGGTGACAAGGCCTTTTGCCTGGTCGACCTCGGCCATCACGCGCCCAACGTCAACATCGAGATGATCGTGTCGCGGCTGATCCAGTTCAAGAAACTCGGCGGCTTCCATTTCAACGATTCGAAATATGGCGACGACGATCTCGACGCCGGCTCGATCGATCCCTACCGGCTGTTCCTCGTCTTCAACGAACTGGTCGATGCCGAGCTTGCCGGTGCCGAAGGTTTTGATCCGGCTCACATGCTCGACCAGAGCCACAATGTCACCGACCCGATCGAAAGCCTGATGTTGTCGGCGGTCGAGGTGCAGCGCGCCTATGCGCAGGCGCTGCTGGTCGATCGCCAGGCGCTGGAAGGCTATCAGGATGCCAACGACGCGCTGATGGCGACGCAGAGGCTGAAAGCCGCCTATCGCACCGATGTCGAGCCGATCCTCGCCATGGCGCGGCTGAACACGGGCGGCGCCATCGATCCGGTCGCCACCTATCGCGCCGCCGGCTACCGAGCCAAGGTCGCGGCGGAACGGCCGGCGGTTTCCGGCGGCGGCGGTGGGATTGTTTGATGTCGGCCTGAAACAAAAAACCCGCCTGAGGCGGGTTGCGGCGCGATGCGAGAGAGGCGTCGGCTAATTTCGAAAGCCTTCGCTTGTCATCAGCCTACCTACGCTGCGACGCAACTGCCAAATCTCCGCCATCTGCGATTAGCTACAAGCCAACACGCCTTCGTCATCCTAGGGCGGAGCAGGAGCGAAGCGACGTCGCGGAGACCCTATCCATGCCGTTACATCAGCCGAAGATCGCAACGGTGGTTACGAACCGAACCGGCGCGGGCGTGCAAGCCCGCCGAAATCTTCTTTATTGTCAGTAGACTCGCCCGCTCCAAACGGCTTTTCTAGGCGCATCCCACGCCCCGGAGAACGGCCATGCACCGCCGCACCGTAATCGCACTCAGTCTTTCCCTCACCTTGACCTTTGCGCCGCTGGCGGCCGCATTGGCCGCCTCGCCGCAGCCGGCGAAGGGCGAGCATGGCATGGTGGTGACCGCCCAGCATCTGGCGTCTGAAGTCGGCGTCGAGGTGCTGAAGAAGGGCGGCAACGCCGTCGATGCCGCAGTCGCCGTCGGCTACGCACTGGCTGTGGTCTATCCAAACGCCGGCAATATCGGCGGTGGCGGCTTCATGACCATCCGCTTCAAGGACGGCCGCTCGACGTTCCTCGATTTCCGCGAGCGCGCGCCGCTCGCCTCGACGAAAACCATGTATCTCGACAAGGACGGCAAGCCGGTGAAAGGCGCCAGCCTCGACGGCTATCTCGCTGTCGGCGTGCCGGGCTCGGTGGCCGGCTTCGAGACCGCACGGGAAAAATACGGCACGCTGACGCGGCAGGACTTGATGGCGCCGGCCATCCGCTATGCCAGGGATGGTTTTGTGCTGGAGCAGGGCGATATCGCCTCGCTCGAAGGCGGCGCCGCGCGGCTGGCCAAGGACCCGGCCGCGGCCGCCATCTTCCTGAAGCCTAACGGCAAGCCCTATGCCGTCGGCGAGCGCCTTGTCCAGGCCGATCTCGCCGCCTCGCTCTCGGCCATCTCGGAACGAGGTCGTGATGCCTTCTACAAAGGACCGATCGCCGACGGCATCGTCAAGGCGAGCGCGCAGAAGGGCGGCATTCTGGCCAAGGCGGATTTCGAGACCTACGCGGTCCGCGAGCTCGAGCCGGTGACCTGCAACTACCGCGGCTATGAGATCACCTCCTCGCCGCCGCCGAGCTCGGGCGGCGTCATCATTTGCGAGATACTCAACGTGCTGGAATTCTACCCGCTGTCCTATCTCGGCGCGGGTTCTGCCGAAACCATCAAAGTCATGGTCGAGGCGATGCGTCACGCCTATGTCGACCGCAATTCGGCGCTCGGCGATCCCGACTTCGTCGACAATCCGGTCGAAAAGCTGCTCGACAAGAACTATGCGCAAGAAATCCGCGAAAAGATCGATCCGTTCCGGGCCGGCGTGTCGCAGGATCTGATGCCGAAGGGTTTTGGCGAGAGCCAGGAGACGACGCATTATTCGGTCGTCGACAATGACGGCAACGCCGTCGCGGTGACCTATACGCTGAACGGTTCGTTCGGCGCCGCCGTCGTCGCCGACGGCACCGGCATCCTGCTCAACAACGAGATGGACGATTTCACCCAGAAACCGGGCGTGCCCAATCTCTACGGCCTCGTTCAGGGCGAGGCCAATGCGATCGCCCCGAGGAAGACGCCGCTGTCGTCGATGAGCCCGACCATCGTCGCCAAGGACGGCAAGCCGTTCATGGTTATCGGCAGCCCCGGCGGATCGCGCATCATCACCATCACGCTGGCAGCGATCGTCAATGTCGTCGATCACGGCATGAACATCCAGGAGGCGATCGACGCGCCGCGCATCCATCACCAATGGCTGCCCGACACGGTCTATGTCGAACCGTTCGGCCTGTCGCCCGATACCGAAAAACTGCTTGCCGGGATGGGCTACCGCCTCGACGTCGCCGATGCGACCTGGGGTCAGGCGGCCGGTATCCTGGTCGGCGGCAAGAGCCTGGCCGAGATCGAAAAGGGCGGCGGCGCCCGCTACAATGGCGCCATCGACAGCCGCGCCGCGTCCGGCGAGGCGATCGGATATTAATTTCTTTCGGTCAGATGACCAGCGTGATGGTGGACGCAATCAGCATCACCGCCGCGATGCCGACGAACAAGGCATAGATACGCGGCCGATCGAGCAGCAGCGCATTTCCCGATATCCACGCCGCGGTGGCGCCGCCAAGCGCGTACAGGAAGCCGTTACGGTGCCCCAGGGCAAGGTTTGCGGCCATCAAGCCGCCAATGATGAGGGCGCCGAACACGATGATCACGGCGACCGCGTATTTCTCGAAATCGTTGCTGGCCACACCCGGACCCATCACGTTCAACGTCGTCAGGTCGTCCGGGTCGAAGGGGCTGGCCGACCCATATTCGTCTTGACCGGCAGGCTCGTGCATCATTCATTCTCCTTGAAGCGGCAACAAATCATCAAGCCTTGCCGAGTGCAACCGGATCGCGACACGTTCAATGCCATCGGCACGGTCTTCAACACTTTCTGGCCGCGGCTTGCTACCGTCTTTTTGGATTTAATGCATGTCGCGCAAAAGTGTGCAGCGGTTTTGCGCTAACGACATGCAAAAAAACAACAACCTGAAGCGCGTCGCCGGTCAAACGCGACGCGCTTCAGGCCGGATCGTGCTGCCGCTCCAGGCGATCTGTCGCACTGGAATCGCCAGTCAGGGCGTTTTGACATAAAGGCCGCCGCTCTGGAGGCGGATTAAGAACCGCTGTCCTGGCTTCGGCCTGACCGCGCGTGAAGTTGCCGGTGGCGAAGATCGGGCCGGTGGCCAAGATTGGGCCGGCGGCGAAGATTGGGTTGGTGGTGAAGAGTGGCCGGCGCCACTTTGGGGGGGCGTTGGGGTAGATTGCCTGATGGGCGCCGGCCAAGCGGAAATCAGGTCCGCCGCGAGCAAACATAGCAAGGAATGGCGCGGTATGGCAGTGGTGTGATCGCGGAAGATGGTTCGCGCTTTCCCGGTGCGGTGTCCCATTATCGGTCAACCCGTCTGGCACCTGAATTGCACAGTAAGCAATGCCGGGGCAACGGCCCGGAAGTCGTTCCCGAATATCGAGCCTCGCCGCTTCGCAAATGGAGCGGCGGGCCTTTTTGGCTAGAGCATCGGCCCCGAACGTGGCTACCGGTTGCGGCAGCGTTTCGCAGCCCGCCGAGATTTGTCAGGCGGCGGGAGCCGGCGGCAGTTCGAACAGATGGGCGCCATTCTCCTGGCCCCGCTCGACATAGCCGATTATCCGGAACCATTTTGCGACGTCCGGTCTCTGGAGCCAGCTGCGCGAGTGAATGGGGAGGTTGCCGGCAAGCGCCTGGATATGGCGAATGTGCCGCTTGCAGAAGCGAACGGTCGCGGCGCTGAAGAAATCTTCCTGCGCGGCGAACAGCGTATCGGCAGCGTCGCTATTCTCGTGCCAGGCGATGAGCGCTACGGTTTTTTCGCCCTGCACGAGCGCATGAGCACGCCCTTCCTTCAAGTTCATCATCAGATTGTCGTAGGCGATCTTGCTGTCCTTGCCGGCCGCGACGTACTCGTCCGATATTCGCTTGGACAGATCACGGAAAACACTTTCCAGATCTCCAACCGTTGCTGCGCGTGCTCTCATTTCGCCTCCTGGAGCCCCAGCGGGCAGTTTGCCCTAAGGATAGGGGATCACCAAGCAAATCAAATCCGTCATTCGCCCAATGCGAGCAAACAGTTTCGCCAGTGCCGGCCCTGTCGGGCGCGGGAAAAATGATTGGAGGTCGCCGAGAACCGCTACGCAACCTCCCGCAACACGGCGACCTGAATTCCCCCAACCGATTTCAGCCAAGCGGGCGTCATGCGCAACTTGCTGAAATTGCCTTGGAAAAATGGTGCCCAGAGGCGGAGTCCAAGCGATGGAAAACTCGCTCTGTTTCCAAATGGTTAGGGCTCCGCTATAGCAGGACTAGCCAACAAAAATACCAACAAAATATTTCTGTGGATTGGTTCGGTTCCCGGTTATCGTTCTATTCGCTTATACCATCGCGTCCCAACCTTATCTCAAAAGCCCATGCTGTCGCTACTCGAGTTTGGTCCAGATAGGTCCTCTCGATCGCATTGCTGGTGCGTGAGCTAATCGCAGGTCCGCTGCCTCCGATTCCCGACCTCTGATCGCTCTACCATTGAAGATGGCGGAGAGAGCGTCTTTCGATTCCCTTCCCATCCCATTGGAAATAACTCCATCCTGCTCGCAGAACTACAGTCAGTCTGCGATGTGCCCGTTTCCTGAGCGAGCCGAGATCGGGCAGCAGGTGCTCGTGGAAATGCTTCACATTCCATCCAAGGTAGCGATAACGATAAAGTTCCAGCATCTCTTCAATCGCTTCGGCAGGCACCCGACGGGTCGAAATCTTGCCCAAACGCCGGTCGAGCAACCCAACTTCCCCAGCCTCTTGTAACGGTCGCGGGCGAGACTGCCGCCCCGACATGCCAAGCAACTCGCCTGCCTCCGTTATCGAAAGATCGCCGCCATTCCAGCGGCGCAAAACCACTACAAACTCCTGCATTCTCCGGTCATTTAGCCATGCTGCCCGCTTCATACCCACCTCCGTGCGCTGGCGAAAACCGGACGACTCACGTGCGACCTAATCTGGACAACTCATCTGCTTACGACACGCGCTGATGGGCGCTTGCTTGACGCATGAGGCTATATTTTGCCTCAAATGGAATGGAGAGTGATATGCTAGCGCTCGGAAATGTCGCCGACGTGTTGGGGCTGCCCGTCAAAGAGGTGGCGGCGCGATCTCCCTGATCGAGGATGGACTTCCCATTGGCGCACTTGAGCGCGTTGCGCATCTTCTGGCGCCTGGCGATGCTCAGTTCAAAATACCGGCTGGTCCCAAAGGCGACCTATGAGCGGCGAAAGGCGGTCCATCGCCTCTCGTCGGACGAGGGCACACGATTGGCCCGCGTGGCGCGCGTCTGGGGCCTTGCTGTCGATGTCTGGCAGAACGAAGAGGAAGCGCGTGATTTCTTGTTTCGGCCGCACCCGATGATTGAGTACAAGCGACCGATCGACGTCATTATCCTGAGCGAGTTCGGTGCCGAAATGGTAGATATCCTCGGAGATCTGAAGTACGGTAGCGCTGCGTGACGGTGCAGACTCTCGATCGGACCTTATCGTCCTTTCGCATCGGCCATCCGGCCGGCACCTACCCGATCTTCGACGCGACCGGCTCGACAATCACGCCAGGGCGATGGAACACGCCCGGAAGTCCTGTCATCTACACCTGCGAGCACTATTCGACGGCCCTGTTGGAAAAGCTGGTGCATGGCAGCGGCCGCCTCGGCCTCGGCCGACGAGGCAAGCCCGGCGCGCAGGGAATGGCCGGAGGACTTTTGGCCTCGTTCGCCTTCCCGACAGGTCGCCGCGCACGCCGGTGGCAAGCGC
Organism: Mesorhizobium sp. WSM4837; assembly: GCF_055811435.1. NCBI lineage: Bacteria > Pseudomonadati > Pseudomonadota > Alphaproteobacteria > Hyphomicrobiales > Phyllobacteriaceae > Mesorhizobium > Mesorhizobium sp. WSM4837. The sequence goes on along the minus strand of NZ_JBVVQE010000005.1, from coordinate 4,031 downwards.
GGCTGCCTCGGAACCAATTGTCCTGGAGCTGACGCTGCAAACTGTGATGTGTCGGATCGATCTGCGACGCAGACGATTATCCGCGCCGCCCGCCCGAGCGTGCGCTCGGCATCGTTGTAGTAGTTCGACGCCTGCTGCACCCGAGCGATGCTGTGACTGCTGCATGGCTTCGGGCAGCGGAATGCCGCGGCGGGCGGTTTCGGTGAGATAGCCGGAGCGCAGGCCGTGGGCGGAAAATGCCATCGGATCAAGCCCGGCCTCGGCGACGCGTCGCTTCAGGATCAGGTTGACCGCCTGCGGCGTCAGCGCGCGTTTTTTGAGATTTCCCCAGCGGTCGATGCCGCGGAAGACGGCGCCCTCAGATATTTCAGCGCGTTCGAGCCACGATTGTAGCACTGTAACCGGCCGGCCGACGAGCAGCACGAAGGCGTCGCTGTCGGCTTGTGTCGACTTGGTCCGGCCGAGACGGATCGACAAGCTCGGGAGTTTTTCGCCGCCGGAATTCTTGGGGTCGGCGGTCACCGGCTCTTCTTCGACGATCTGCTCGAACCTGAGCGAAGCAATCTCGCTGCGGCGGCGGCCGCCGGAGGCGAAGGCGGTGATAAGAAGGGCACGGTCACGCAGGTCGACGAGACGGTCGCCGGCGCAGGTGTTGAGCAGGGTGGTCAAAATATCGGCGGTCACCGCCCTTTTGCTCTTGCGGCCCCGGGGGCGGGCGCTGGCGCGCACCGCGAGTTTTATGGCGCTGCGCAGGCCTGGCGCGCTGAATTTTCCCACAAAACCGCGCCAGCCGGTCAGCGTCGACCAGCTGGACAGACGCCGGCGTACGGTGTTCGGCGCGTGCGGTCCATCGACGCGCAACAGTTTTGCCGAAAGGCCGCGGTCACGTCTTCCGACCGTGCGAAACGTCGGTTTCACGCTTTGCGATCCCACGGGTGGGCGATGAATTCTATCACCAGTACCTCCGGCGTCGGCCGGCAGGGATGAGCCCGCCGCAGCCAGAGACCATGCTTCGAGGTAACCGAGAACTGAGGCCAAGGCGCGCAGGGATTCTCGCCGATGCCTTCTTTGGCGAGATGGCGCAGTGTGGCGACATCGTCGTCGGCGAGGATTTCGGCTAGAAAATCGCGCCGGTCGAATGGCAGCACCGCATCCAGCGCATTGAGCGCCTCCGCACGGCGCAGTTTTTGGTCGGGTACGGGCTTTGGCAGGCCCGCATCCATGTCGGCGCTCAGAACAGCAAGCGCCGGTCGGCCCAGGTGAGCAGCACCGCGGCGTCTCGATCGGGCAAATGCACCGACGGCTTGCCTCGCGCTGTTCCTTGTCGATGCGCGCCAGGCGCGCCAGGAAACTCCTCATGTGAACGATGCCACCACCGGCGCGTCCGCGCAGCAAGTAGGCTGGTCCTGCGAGCTGCTGCGCCTCGGCAGCGGAATCGCGAGAACCCAGGTCGGCTGGAAGAGATGCTCGACGCCGTTGGAGCGGTAGTCGAGATCAACGACGGGGCCGGCCAGGATCTCGATCTCGCGGCCGAGCGAGATTTGTACGAAGTCGGCGACGCCCGGCCCGGTCGGCGCAAAGGCGAAGGCGCCGCGCCATTCGGCGAATTTTCCCCGTCCCGATTGTCGTCGCCGGCGGGCTCTGGGGGGCGATTCTGGCTGATTTGCGCCGCAAAAACAATCACTATCGATAAGAGGTGATTATCGATAGTGAGGCTATCGGGCACTCTACGGCGAAGGAGGCGGCAACTTGTGTCTCCGACCCGAAACGATTACCTTACGGCCATTATGAGCAAGCATTTGGCATCCGTCTTGACGACCGTGAACGCGCCCTACAGCGTACAGCTGGACGACGCGGCGTTGGCGCATTGCCTTGCTGATATCGATCTGGCCAAGCAGCATCCCGGTCATGTCAGCGCCTTTCTCGGCGAGGTTCCTCTCGCTCAGCAAGTCGAGTTCGCAACCGCGCACCACATTGGGGTCGACGACCTGAAGGCTTTTGCCACCAAGTTCTCCGCCTGGTCCGGCGAGAGCTATCCGCTCGCCGCGTAATGGCTGGACATGATAGCCGACGCCCGTCCGAATGGCGGCGGCTTTTTCGTATTACTATCGACCTGATCGACCAGCTTCGCGAGAATGCCGGGGGCTATGACTTTGAATGGTCATTTGGCGGCGGAACGGCGATGATGATCCAGATCGGTCATCGCGAAAGCCACGACATCGATATTTTCCTCGACGACCCTCAATTGCTCGGATTCATCGACCCATCCAGAAGCCACCTGCACTTCGAAACGATGCCGTCCGACTATCTGGGGGACGGGCTTCGGTTCCAGAAATTCGCCTTCGAAGGCGTTGGCGAAATCGACTTCATCGTTGCCGGAGCGCTGACAACGACGCCGTTCGAGACCCGTGTGGTGGAAGGCAGGACGGTGCGGCTCGAGACCATTCCGGAAATCATTGCCAAGAAGGTCTATTACCGGGGATCGGAAGCCAACCCGCGCGACATCTTCGACATCGCCGCTGCAACCCGGTCGCAATTGGACGAGGTCGTCAACGCTCTGCGTGCGCTCCCAGAACAGGTCGCTCGCACCAGACAGCGGATGGAAAAGCTCAACCCTGAATTCGTCGGCCGCGCGATCGCGCAGCTGATGATCATGCCTGACTATGAAGCGTCGGCCGCCGACAGTCTGGACGTAGCCCTCGCTGTGCTCGACGAGGCGTTGTCATCACCTCAAAGAACCTGACCGCCTCACCCAGCGATCAACCCGGGGGGAGGGGCTCGTCAGAGCCCGGACGCCTTGGTGAGGTTGACGCGGAATCGGTCACGGCGTCGCTGATATTTTCGGGTCATCTCCGCTGACGCGTGACCGAGTTGCTTCTGCACGTAGCGTTCCTCGATCTCGGCCGAGGAGGCGAGGCCGGCGCGCAGGGAATGCCCGGCAAACAGCTGTTCACGCTCGCCCTCTGCAAGATCGGCGCGGACGCCGGCGGCCAGTGCGGTCTTTTTGACCAGGCGGGCGACGTGCTTGTCGGAAAGCCGCTCGACATCGACGGTCTTGTTGTCCTTGAAGATGCGCCGGAACAGTGGCCCGCGGGCGATCCTTCCCAGTCTGATCCAGGTCTCCAGCGCGACAACCGGACAAGAAAAATCGCTGGAGCCGCGGCCGACCTCGACCTCGCGCCAGCCGGTCTTGCCGCGCAGCGTGACCAGCACCCCTTTGTCCGGAAAGATCTCGATCCAGCCAGCCCCATCGCTCTTTTCCTCGTGCGTGAGGTCGAGCCCGACGATTTCCGAGCGCCGCAATCCGCCGGCGAAGCCGAGCAGCAGGATGGCGCGGTCGCGCAGGCTCCTGAGATCGTGGCCGAGCGTGGCGATCATGGCGAGCAGATCTTCGCCCAGCAGGGCTTCCTTCACGCGCGGCGGCTTGGCATGCTTGCGGCGGATGCCGGCGAGCACCGTTGCAATGTGGCGGTCCGCTCGGTCCATGGAAAGGCCGCGCTGGGTAAAATTCCAGGCGAGGCCGGAGAGACGGCGCTCGATCGTCGAGACGGACAGCGCCGGGGCGCCGAGCTTCGGTCCACCAGCCGCGCAGGCGCTGATATAGAGCCCGATCACCTTCGGATCCGGGGGCAGGGGATCGAAGCCGTTGCGCCGGCACCAGGAGGTGAAGTGACGCCAATCCTTGGCGTAGGCATTTTGTGTGTTTTCGGAGCTGGCGGCGTTCGCGTAGCCTTTTGCCGCTTCGACCAGGTCCTCGACGTGCGCCGGGACACGGGGTGTCGGCCGGCCCATCTCCATGACGAGATCGACGATATCGGGCATCTCGCAGTCGAGCGGATCCTCAGCCGGAAGATCGTTTTTGGCGGGTTTGGACGGGGGATTTTCCATGATCGGCAGCCTAGCTCCATACGTCCGATAATGCAACCTTACCGGACATTATCTGGCGACGACAGACGCGGCGGTTTGTTCGTATTGTCGTTGTTAAAAGCGCCGCGATGATTCATGCTGTCGACGATGATTCTCCACGCCAA